>NZ_JBJGZF010000011.1:0-160921 GCF_054050375.1 Geodermatophilus sp. SYSU D00879 | reverse complement strand
GCCGCGCGTCCTGGCTCACCGCCGCGCGTCCTGGCTCACCGCCGCGCGTCCTGGCTCCCGGTCGACGGTGAGCCAGGACGCAGCACGATCAGGCCGGCTGATCATGCGCGGACGCCGCCGGCCGGCTCGAGCGCGTCGTCGTCCGCGGGCTCGGCGACGGCGGCGCCGGGCAGCCGCATGGTGAACACCGTCCGCCCGGGCCGGCTGTCCACGCCGACGGTCCCGCCGTGCCCGGCCACCACGGCCGCGACGATCGCCAGCCCGAGGCCGGTGCTGCCGCCCGCCCGCGAGCGCGCCGAGTCGCCGCGGGCGAACCGCTCGAACACCCCCGCCTGCAGGTCGGCGGGCACGCCCGGGCCGTCGTCGGCGACCTCGAGCACCGCGGTGCCGTCCTCGGCGCGCAGCCGGGTGGTCGCCGTCGTCCCGGCCGGTGTGTGCGTGCGGACGTTGGCCAGCAGGTTGGCCAGTACCTGGTGCAGCCGGGCGGCGTCGCCGGGGACGAGCACGGCCGCGCCGGGCAGGTCCACCCGCCAGCGGTGTCCCGGGCCGGCGGCGTGCGCGTCGCTGACCGCGTCCATGACCAGCCCGGTGAGGTCCACGGTGCCGACGGCGAGCTCGCGGCCGGCGTCGAGGCGGGCGAGCAGCAGCAGGTCGTCGACCAGGCCGGACATGCGCACCGCCTCGGCCTCCACCCGGCGCAGCGAGGCGTCGGCGTCCTCGGGCAGCCCGCCGCGGCGGCGCACCAGCTCGGTGTAGCCGCGGATGGAGGTGACCGGGGTGCGCAGCTCGTGGCCGGCGTCGGCGACGAACCGGCGCAGCCGCGTCTCCGACGCCTGCCGCGCGGCGATGCCGGACTCCACCGAGTCCAGCAGCCGGTTGAGCGCCGCGCCCACCCGGCCGACCTCGGTGCGCGGGTCGGTGTCGGCGGCCGGCACCCGGTCGGGCAGCCGCACCTCGCCGCTGGACAGCGGCAGCGCGGCGACCCGCCCGGCGGTGGCGGCGACCCGGTGCAGCGGGCGCAGCGTGCGGCCGACCACCACCGACCCGGCGACGCCGGCGGCCAGCAGCCCCAGCAGCCCGGCGGCCACCTCGACGGCGACCAGCCGGGCCAGCGCGGCCTCGGCCGAGGCCAGCGGCAGGCCGGTGACCAGCACCTCGCCGTCGCCGGCGGGCGCGGCGACCACCCGGTAGTCCCCCAGCGGGCCGAGGTCGACGGTGCGCGCCGCCCCGTCGGCGGGGACGCCGGCCAGTGCGGCGGCCTCCCGGGCGCCCAGCGCCTCGCCGTCGCCCGCGGGCCCGATGACGGCGGCCTCGGTGACCGTGCCGTCGACGACGCGCGCGCCGAGCGTGCCGTCCCCCTGGCCGGGGACGAGCAGGAAGTCCGGCCCGCCCCCCGGGTCGCCGTAGCCGGGCGCGACCGGCCCGCCGTCGGCGTGCGTGGAGCGGGTCACGGCGGCGGCCAGCCGGTCGTCGACCTGGCCGAGCAGCTCGCCGCGGACCGCGGCGGTCGCCGCCACCCCCACCACGACGAGCACGAGGGCCAGGGGCACGAGGAAGACCCACAGCAGCCGCGCCCGCAGGGAGCGGGGCCGGGCCCGGCCGGGGTGGGCACGCGTCGTCACGGCGACCACGGTCCGCGCCGGAGCTGGGCGTTCCCTGGACGCGGGGCGGGAGTCGGCTGGGTCCTGCGCGCTCCGCCGCGCCGCCCGCCGTCCCGCCTGTCAGGCTCGTCGGTGATGACGACGGGGACCACCGACCTGACCCCTCCCCCGGCGCCGGCGGGCCTGACCGCGGCAGAGGCGCGGGCGCGGCACCGGCGCGGCGAGGGCAACGTCGCGGTCAGCGCGTCCTCGCGCGGCTACGCGGTCATCCTGCGCACGAACGTCTTCTCCTTCTTCAACGTCATCCTGTTCACCATCGGCGCGGCGCTGCTGGCGCTGGGCCGGTACAGCGACGCGTTCACCAGCGTCGGCCTCGGGCTGGTCAACGCCGCGATCAGCGCGGTGCAGGAGATCCGCGCCAAGCGCAAGCTCGACCGGCTGCAGCTGCTCGCGCGCGGCACGGTGACGGTGGTCCGCGACGGCGCCGACACCGAGGTGCCGCCGGAGGAGGTCGTGCTCGGCGACGTGCTGCGGCTGCGCCCGGGCGGGCAGGTCGTCGTCGACGGGCCGGTGCTGGCCGGGCGGCTGGAGGTGGACGAGTCGCTGCTGACCGGTGAGTCCGAGGCGCTGCCGAAGGAGCCCGGCGACGACCTGTTGTCGGGCTCGTTCGTCGCCGGCGGCGAGGGCACCCAGCTGGCCCGCGAGGTCGGCGCGGCGTCCTACGCCGGCCGGCTGACCGCCGAGGCGCGCCGGGCCTCCACCGACCGCACCCCGCTGCAGCGGCGGATCGACTTCGTCGTCCGGCTGGTCATGCTGCTCGTGCTGCTGATGAGCGTGACGATCCTGGCCCAGGCCGCGCTCGAGGGCTTCACCCTGGTGCGGACCGTGCAGACCACCGCGGTGCTGTCCGGGCTGGTGCCCTACGGGCTGTTCTTCCTCGTCGCGGTCGCCTACACCGTCGGCGCGGCGAAGAGCGCCGGGCGCGGCGCGCTGGTGCAGCAGGTGAACGCGGTGGAGTCGGTGAGCAACGTCGACGTCGTCTGCACCGACAAGACCGGCACGCTCACCACCGGCCGGCTGTCGCTGGCGCAGGTGCGGCCGGCCGGGCCGCTGCCGGCCGCCGAGGTGGAGCGGCTGCTGGGGTCGATGGCCCGCAGTACCGCCGCGGGCAACCTGACGACGGCGGCGCTGGCCGGGGCGCTGCCCGGCGAGCCGGTGCCGGTCGTCGAGGAGGTGCCGTTCTCCTCCGCGCTGCGGTGGAGCGCGCTGCGCACCGCCGACGCCGTGCTGGTCCTCGGCGCCCCCGACACGCTGGCGCCGCGGCTGACCGGCGAGCCGCTGGGCGTCCCCGTGCGCGAGCTGGCCGGGCGCGGGCTGCGGGTGCTGGTGCTCGCCCGCGCCGGCCGGGACGCCCCGCTGCGCGACGGCGCCGGGCGGGCGCGGCTGCCGGCCCTGGAGCCGCTGGCCGTCGTCGCGCTGGCCGACGAGCTGCGCCCCGGCGTCGTGGACACCCTCGCCCGGCTCACCGCGGACGGCATCGCGGTCAAGGTGGTCTCCGGCGACGACCCGGCCACGGTGGCGGCGCTGGCGCGGCGGGCGGGCCTCGAGCCCGGCGAGCCGGTGGCCGGCCCGGCGCTGGCGGAGCTGTCGGAGGCGCAGCTCGGCGACGTCGTCGCGCGGACGACGGTGTTCGGGCGGATCGCCCCGGAGCAGAAGGAGCGGCTGGTCGACGCGCTGCGCCGGGCCGGGGGCTACGTGGCGATGGTCGGCGACGGCGTCAACGACGCCCGCGCGCTCAAGCGGGCGCACGTCGGCGTGGCGATGGCCGGCGGCAGCGCGGTCACCCGCGACGTCGCCGACATCGTGCTGACCGGCGACTCGCTGGCCGCGCTGCTGCCGGCGGCGCACGAGGGCCGCCGGATCATCACCGGGATCAGCACCTCGATGCAGGTGTTCCTGGCCCGCGTCGGCACCCAGGGGCTGGTCATCCTGGCCGTCACCATGCTGGGGCTGGGCTTCCCCTACTCCCCGGCGAACGTGGGGCTGACCCTGCTCACCGTCGGCGTCCCGACGCTGTTCCTCACCGCCTGGGCCCGCCCGTCCCCGCCCGACCCGCACCTGCTGACCACGCTGTGGCGGTTCGTCGTGCCGGCGGTGCTGGTGACCGCGGCGGGCGGGGTCGCCGTCTACGCCCGGCACTACACCGACCTGCTGCAGGGGTTCACCGACGACGCCGTCCCCTCCTTCGTCGTCGAGGACTTCGAGGCCTACACCGGCGTGTCCTCCGACGACGTCGGCTTCGCCGAGGCCGCGGCCACGATCGGCGCGCAGACCGCGCTGTCGACGTTCGTCTCCTACGCCGCGTTCCTGCTCGTCCTGTTCCTCAAGCCGCCCACCCGGTGGTTCGCCGCCTGGACCCGCCCCGACGGCGACCGCCGCCCGGCGCTGCTGGTCCTCGCGCTGGTGGTGGTGTTCTCCGCCGGGCTGTTCTGGCCGGCGTTCACCACCTACTTCGGGCTCACCGAGGCCGCCGACCCGGTGTTCGAGACCGTGCTGCCCGCGCTGGTCCTCTGGTTCGCGGTGCTCACCGCGGCCTACCGGTTCCGGCTGCTCGAGCGGGCGCTGGGCCTGACCGGGGTGGTCAGCCCGCTGCAGCCGCCGGGGTCACGGGACCCAGGAGCTCGGCGAGGGTGAGCGCGGCCGCCCGCGGCCGGTCGACGACCAGCACCTCCCCGGGCGCCGGGTCCGCGGCGCGGTAGCGGTCCCAGCGGCCGGCGTGCCGGCGCATCCGGCCCTCGGGGATGCGGCGGCCGCGGATGCGCTGGCCCTCGGCGGCGTCGGCGGCGGAGACGTCCAGCAGCACCAGCCGGACCGCGCGCCCGGCCCGGCGGGCCGCCCGCAGCACCACCGGGCGCCACCAGCGGCTGGTCCACGGGTCGGTGAGGACGACGACCGGCGCGGGGCCGGCGAGCACCCGGAGGACGCGCAGCCGGTGCGCGGTGTGCACCAGCGGGCGCACCAGGCGGTAGGGCACCCGCGAGCCGGTGCGCCAGCGGGCGGCCACGTCCTCGGAGTCGACCGCGGCCACGCCCGGGACGCCGTCGCCGAGCACGCGCCGCACCAGCGTGGTCTTGCCGCTGCCGGGCAGGCCGCCGACGACGACCAGCGTGCGGGCCGGCGCCGGTGGGCGGTCGTCGGGCCGCGTCGTCGGCAGGGTGGTGGTCACGGGTCTCCTCCTCCGGGCGCCGGCCGTCGCGGGGGTGCACTCCGGCGGGGCGGCGGACGGTACCGGCGCGGCGTCCCGCGGAGCCGCCCCGCGTGCGCGGGGACCGGGATGCAGCGCGGCGCCGTCCTCCCCAACGGAGGACGGCGCCGCGGGGTGCCGGGACGGTCAGTCGCCCCCGCCGGCCGGGCCGTCGCCGTCCGGGCCACCGCGGCCGCCGCGGGGGCCGTCGAGGTCGACGTCGGTCCTCTCCACCAGGTCGGTCACGCGGCTCTCCAGGCCGGCCGCGCGCTCGTCGGCCTCCTCCTGGGTGAGCCGGCCGTCGGCGACGGCGTCGTCGAGCCGGTCCTGTCCGGCCTGCACGAGCGCGGCGACGAGGTCGTCGACCGCCACGCCCTGCTCCTCCGCGACCGAGGCGAGGCTGGCGCCGTCGGCCTCGAGCGCGGTGCGCAGGTCGTCCTCGGACAGGCCGAGCGTCCCGGCGGCCACCGACAGGTCCAGGCCGCGGCCGGGGCCGCCGCCGTGGCCGTGGTCGCCGAGGCCCGCCTCGCCCAGCGTGGTGGCGACCTCGTCGGCCTGCTCGGCGGTGATCGACCCGTCGTCGACCAGGCCGGTGAGGGCGTCGCGGATGCGGTCCACGGCCGAGGTCGCGGAGGTCTCGGGAGTCGTGTCGTCGTCGGCCATGGCCGGGGCGGCGAGGGCGAGGCCGCCGACGGCCAGGACGCCTGCCGTGGTGGCGAGCACGATCTTCTTGCGCACGGGGTTCTCCTCGTTCGGGCGGCCGGCAGGTCCGGCCGTCCTCCCGACCGTGCGGGCCGTTCCTGTGGCGGACCTGTCAGGCGGCCGTGGCGGGACTGTGGACCTCGCCGCGGCGGGCCTGCGCCGGCCGCGGCGTGTGCAGCAGCACCGCCGCGGCGTCGGCCAGCACCACGACGCCGAGGCCGGCCCACTCGTGCAGCTCGAGCACCTGCCCGAGCAGCACCGCGCCGGCCAGCGCCGCCCACACCGGGTGCGCGCTGCACAGGACACCGAAGGCGCGCGGCGGGACCAGGCGCAGCGCGACCACGTCGGCGGCGTAGGGCACCGCGGAGGCGAGCACCCCGGCCGCGACGGCGCACGCCAGCGGCGCGCCGGTGAGCCGCTCCTGCACGACGAGGACGACGACGACCGGGGTGACGGCCAGCGCGCACAGGGCGGTCGCGAGCGCGGGCGCCTGCAGCCCCGGCAGCCGGGCGCCGGCCACCCGGTTGAGCAGGATGTAGGACGCCCAGCAGCCCGCGGCGGCGAGGCCCAGGCCGATCCCGACCCAGTCGCTGGAACCGCCGGGCAGCACGAGCAGCCACACGCCGCCGGCCGCGGCGGCCGCGACCAGCAGGTCCCGTCGCGACCGCGACCCGGCCAGGGCCACGGCCAGGGGCCCGAGGAACTCCAGGGTGACCGCGAGGCCCAGCCCGATCCGCTCGATCGCGGAGTACAGCGCCAGGTTCATCCCGCCGAGGACGGCGGCCAGCAGCAGCACCGGCCACCACTGCGGCCAGGTCAGGCGGTGCACGGCCGGGCGGGCCAGCGGCAGCAGCACCGCGGCGGCCACCCACTGCCGCACCGCGACCACCCCGGCGGGGCCGACGGCCGGGAAGGCCTGCGCCCCGAGGGCGGCACCGGTCTGGTTGCTGGCGGAGCTGACCAGCAGGGTGGCGAGGCCGCGGGCGGTCCCCGGCCGGGCGGGCGGGGGCGGAGCGGAGGGGGCGGGCACCCGACCCATCCTGGGCACGCCGGGCGCGCGGGGGAAATGCCGGTCCCGCACCCGGCGATACGGTCGGCGTATGGATCCGGAGGTGCGGCAGCTGCGGGCGCTGCTGGCCGTCGTCGACACCGGGACCTTCACCGCCGCCGCGACCGCGCTGCACACCACGCAGGCCTCGGTGTCGCGGACCGTCGCCGCCCTGGAGCGGGCCCTGGGCACCCGGGTCCTGCACCGCACCACCCGTGCGGTCACGCTCACGCCGGCCGGCACGCGGGTGGCCGCGCACGCCCGCCGCGTCGTCGAGGAGGTCGCCGCGCTGCGGCGCGCCGCCGAGCAGGGCCGCGGGGAGCTGCGCGTCGGCTACGCCTGGGCGGCGCTGGGCCGGCACACCGCCGCGGTGCAGCGCGAGTGGGCCCGGACCGCGCCCGGTGCGTCGCTGGTGTTCGTCCACTCCAACACCCCGACCGCCGGGCTGGCCGAGGGACTGGCCGACGTGGCCGTGCTGCGCCGCGCGGCGGCCGACCCCCGGCTGCGGACCGCGCTGGTGGGCACCGAGCGGCGCTACGCCGCCCTGGCCGCCGACGACCCGTTGGCCCGCCGCCGCAGCCTGCGGCTGGCCGACCTGAGCGGCCGCGTGCTGGCCTCCGACGGCGCGACCGGCACGACGACGGCGCGGCTGTGGACCGCCCCGCACGCGCCGGCGGAGATCCGCGACGTCCGCGGGGTGGACGCGTGGCTCACCGCCATCGCCGCCGGGCAGGTCGCCGGCGTGACCGCCGAGGGCACCGCGCGGCACCACCCGCGGCCCGGCGTCGCCTACCGGCTGCTGCGCGACGCGCCGCCGGTCCAGATCCGGCTGGCCTGGTGGGCCGACGGCCCGCCGCCGGGCCTGGCCGACCTCGTCGAGGTGGTCCGCGCGCACCTGTCCGGCGCCTCGGCTCCCGGCTGACCTGCGCAGGAACGACACACGGACGTCCCCCGCGCGACTCCTGTCTGGTCCAGGCTGGGCCCGTGCGCCCCGCCCGCCCGCCGTCCGGGCGCTCGAGCCGGGGGCCGCTGGCGCGGCTGGCCCTCGGCGCACTGACGATCGTGCTCGCGTCGGTGCTGGTGGTGACCGCGGCGGGCGTGCTGGCGGTGGTGCTCTGGGTCGGGGAGTCCGGCGCGCCGGGCACCGGGCGGGCCACCGTCGCGCCGGGGCCGGGCACGCCCGCCGAGATCCGCGCCCTGGGCGCCGCCGGGGAGTCCACGGTCCGCGTCCCGCCGCCGGTCGCCGTCGACGAGGCCGGGGTGCTGGCCGCCGTCGATGCGGCCGCCGGCGCGGCGGACGGCACGATCGCGGTGGCGGTGGCCGACGTGTACGGCCGGCCGCTGGTCACCGGTCCCGCCGCCGGGGAGGCGCTGCTGTCGGCGTCGCTGGTCAAGCTGCACGTCGTCGCCCGGCTGCTGGCCCTGGACGCGGCGGGCGCGCTCGACCTCGGCGAGGGCGACCTGGCGCTGATGGAGCGGGCGATCGTGACCTCCGACGACGGCGCGATGAGCACCCTGTGGGACCGCTACGACGGCGCCGCCCTCGTCACCGCGACCGCCGCCGACGCCGGCCTGACCGCCACCGCGCCGCCGCGGGTCGCCGGCCAGTGGGGCGAGGCGACGCTCAGCGCGGCCGACCTCGCCGCCCTGCTCGCCGGGCTGGCCGACGCGCTCGGCGACGGGCCGGCCGCCACGCTGCTCGGCTGGATGCGGGACACCGCGCCGACCGCGGACGACGGGTTCGACCAGGCGTTCGGCCTGCTCGCCGGCGGCACCGGCGTGGCGGCCAAGCAGGGCTGGCTCTGCTGCGTCGACGGCCGGCGGCAGCTGCACTCGGCCGGCGTGCTGCCCTCGGGCACCGTCGTCGTGCTGCTCGGCGACTTCCCGGCCGGGACGTCGTGGGGGCGCGCCCGCGCCGCCCTCGACTCCGCCGCCGCGGCGGTGCGCGCCACGCTCGGCTGAGGCACCCAGGGAGCTCACAGGCCGGGCCCAGGCCTCCGGGAGGGTGCGGGGGCAGCGTGCCGTCATGGACCGCGACACCGCGCCCTGGCTGTTCGACCCCGCAACGACCCGCGCCCTCGTGCTGGCCCGGCGCTCCCCCGAAGACGGGCCGGTCGGCGACGTCGTCTCCGACGTGGTCTGGGGCGAGGTGGTGCGCCTGCTGCGCTGGGCGGCCGCCGGGGAGTCCGGGCCCCCGGAGCTGCGGCCGGGCACCTGGTGGCGCCTGGCCGCCGAGAGCGCGGCCCTCCTGCGCCGGCTGCCGGCGCTCAGCGCGGAGATCGACCAGCCCTGGTGGCTCGTCCCGCCGGCTCCCGCCGAGCCCGGCCTCGAGCCGGCCGGGCGGATCGGCCGGGTCGCCGGCCGGCTCACCGGCCTGCTCCGCTCCGGGGAGCCCGTCCCCCTGCGCGTGCTGGCCGCCGAGGTCGACGCGCTCGGCGAGGCGGCCGTCCAGGCGATCGCCGCGGACTCCTTCACGCCCTAGACGGACGTCCTATCGCGATATATCGTTACTGTCATCCGATACGTCAGGAGGCAGTCATGACCCACGATCCACGCTTCGAGGGGTGGCGGCCCGGGGGCCGCGGCCACGGACACGGACACCAGCCGCACGGACACCACCCGCACGGACACCGGCCGCACGGGTTCGGCCCGGGCGGGCCCGGCGCCGGGGGTGCCGGCCCCTTCGGCTTCGGCTTCGGCGGCCCGGGCGGGCCCGGCGCACGGCCCGGCCCCGGGTTCAGTCCCGGCTTCGGCCCGGGGTTCGACCCGGGGGCGGGTTGGCGGCGCCGCGGCGGGCGCGGGCGTGCCCCGCGCGGCGACGTCCGCGCCGCCGTCCTGCTGCTGCTGGCCGAGCAGCCCATGCACGGCTACCAGCTCATGCAGGCGATCGCCGAGCGCAGCGGCGGCCGCTGGACACCCAGCCCCGGGGCGATCTACCCGACTCTCAGCCAGCTCGAGGACGAGGGCCTGGTGACGGTGACCGCCGACGCGGGCCGCAAGCTCGCCACCCTCACCGACGCCGGCCGGAGCGCCGTCGAGGAGCTGCGCGGCACGGGGAACGACCCCTTCGCCGGCGGCCCCGAGGGCGCACCCGCCGCCGACCTGCGCGGCCTGCTCGAGCAGCTGCACGGCGCGGTCCGCCAGGTGGCGCGCACCGGCAGCGAGGCCCAGCTCACCGCCGCGGCCGGCGTCCTCGCCGAGGCCCGCCGGGCGCTGTACCTGCTGCTCGCCGAGGGGCCCGACGGCACCCCCGACGCCGGCACGCCGGAGACCCCGCAGGCCTGACCCGCACCGCAAGCCGGGGCCCCCGCCACACCCCGCGGCGGGGGCCTCGGCGCGGCCGGGGGACCGCCTCGGCGCGCGGTGTGCGCACGTCCCGCCCGGTCGCGGCCGAAGTTGGGGATAACGGCCTGCGTGGCGACGCGCCCGCACCCGCCCCGGCAGGGGCGCGGGGCCGCGGACACGGTCCGGCGGTCCAGAGGGGCACGCGAGAAGCCGCCCCGACCGCCGACCCGGGGGCCGTCCCGCGAGGGACGGCCCCCGGGTCAGGCCCCGGCCGGCTCGGGGACGACGGCGCAGGTGCCCGCCGGGTAGAAGACGCCGGTGTGCCCGTCGGCGTCCCACTGGACGACGTACGGCGGCGCCCCGCCCTGCCCGCGGACCTCGAGCACCCGTCCGGTGCGGTCCGGCTCCCCCTGGTGGGTCGAGCGGACGACGATCCTGTCCCCCACGCGCGCTTCCACGGCGACCTCCCGGCGGTGGCTGGCCCTGCTCGCTGCTCGTCCTGGCGAGTCCAGCCTCCCGCTGCCACCGGGGCGGGACAAGGCCCTCAGGCCGCCCCGTCGAGCACCGCGCGCAGCCGGGCGGCGAACGCCTCGGGCTCCCCGGTCTCGCCGTACTCGCCGCCGAGGAAGCCGGCGTGCCCGCCGGGGAAGACGACCGGCTCGGTTCCCAGCGCCGCGGCCACGCCCAGGCCGCCGCGGTGCGCGAGCTCCCCCTCGGACTCGGCGCCGACGGCGACCACGACCCGGGTGGGCGCGGCCCGCAGCGCCGCGACGTCGTGCTCGTGGTGGGTGCACGAGATGAGGTTCTGCCCGAGCAGGACGTCGTCGCGCGAGCCGTCGTCCTCGGCCGGCAGGCCGAACAGGGCGGGGTCGGGCGCGGGGCCGGTGAGCTCGGGCGTCACCGGGCCGCGGTGGGCGACCAGCCGGATAAACGCCGCCATCCCGGCGCCGAAGCCGGACTGCCGGTAGGCCTCCCCCACGGCGCGGGTGGCGGCGGAGGCCTCCGCGGCATCGGGGAGGTGGGGCACCGACGGCGGCTCGTGCGCGACGAGCGTGCGCACCTGCTCCGGGTGGCGGGCGACGAGGGTGAGCGCGTTCACCGCCCCGCCGCTGCTGGCGAAGACGTCGACCGGGCCGCCGCCGACCGCGGCGATGACGCCCGACAGGTCGTCGGCGTGCTCCTCGGGCGTGCTCGTGGCGGCGCCGTCGGTGCGGCGGCTGCGCTCGGAGCCGCGCGGGTCGTAGGTGACCACCGTGCGGTCGGCGAAGTACCCGGCCAGCGTGCCGAACCCGGCCGCGCCCATGGGCGAGCCGACCAGCAGCAGCACCGGCGCGCCGGCCGGGCCGGGACGGACGTCGTAGGTGAGGACGGCGCCGGGCACCTCGAGGGTGCGGGTCTCGAGCGCAGGGGCGGTGCTGGTCATCTCGGGCCTCCCGGGGAGAGTGGGGACGACGGGTGGACCCCCGCGGTGGGCCGGAGTCATCGGTGCGCCGCGCCGGGCGGTGCGTACGGGTGTCCGCATGGATGTGTACGCTCGTCCGCATGACCTCGCCGTCCGACCCGGACGACGGCCGGACCATGAGCGAGCGGATGCTCGCCGGGGACCTCTACGTCGCCGACGACCCCGAGCTCGCCGAGGAGAGCGCCGCCGCCCTGGACCTGGTCGCCGCGTACAACGCCACCTCGGTCCGCCAGCGCCCGCTGCGCCGGGAGCTGCTCGGGCGGCTGCTCGGCTCGGTCGGCGAGGGGACCGAGATCCGCCCGCCGCTGTACGTCGACCACGGCAGCCGGATCAGCATCGGCGCCCGCTGCTTCGCCAACTCCGGCCTGGTCGCCCTCGACGTCGCGGCGATCACCATCGGCGACGACGTGCAGATCGGCCCGAACGTCCAGCTGCTCACCCCCACCCACCCGGTCGAGCCCGGGCCGCGGCGGGACGAGTGGGAGGCCGCGGAGCCGATCACCATCGGCGACGACGTGTGGCTCGGCGGCGGGGTGGTCGTGCTCCCGGGCGTCACGATCGGCGCGGACACCGTCGTCGGCGCCGGGTCGGTGGTGACGCGCGACCTGCCGGCCGGCGTGGTCGCCGTCGGCAACCCGGCCCGGGTGGTCCGCCAGCTGGACCGGGGGTGACCACCCCTGCCCGGCGGCCGCGGCGGCACGACCCCGGCCGCCGCGACCGGCTGGTGGCCACGGCGCTGGACGTCATCGCCGACGCCGGCGTCACCGGCGCGACGCACCGGGCCATCGCCCGCGCCGCCGACGTGCCACTGGGGTCGACGACCTACCACTTCGCGAGCCTGGACGAACTGCACGCCGCGGCGTTCACCCGGCACGTCGGGGAGGTGGCCGCCCGGTTCGACGCGCGGATGCGCGCCGCGCCCGACCGGGCCGCGGCCCTGGACGCGCTGGTCGAGCACCTCTCCGGCGACCTCCTGGGCTCCGGCCGGGACCTGCTGCTCGCCGTCGAGCTCTACGTCGCCGCGGCCCGCCGGCCGGCGCTGCGCGCGGTCACCCAGGACTGGATGCAGCGCAGCCGGGCGAGCCTGGAGCGCCACTTCGACCCGGTCACCGCCCGCGAGCTCGACGCCCTGGTCGAGGGGCTGGTGCTGCACAGCGCCCTGTCCACCGACCCGATGAACCGCGCCCAGCTCCGGGCCGCCATCCTCCGCTTTGCCGCCTGACCCCTCCCGCCCCTCCAGACAGGACGCCCGTGTCGGACACCCTCCCGGTCACCGCCCCGCCCCGGCTGCGCGCCGCCCGCGCCGCCGTCGCCACCTGCTTCTTCGTCAACGCGGTGCTCTACGCCGACCTGGTGCCGCGGCTGCCCGAGGTCAAGGACCGGCTGGGTGTCTCCAACGCCGAGCTCGGCGCGGCGCTGGCCGCCCTGCCGCTCGGCGCGCTGGTGTCCGCGCTGGCGTCGGCCGCGCTCATGCGCCGGTTCGGCTCGGCGCGGGTGGCCTCCTGGGGCCTGGTGGCGCTGGCCGCAGCCGTCTGGGGCGCCGCCGTCGCGCCGTCGTGGTGGCTGTTCGCCGGGGCGCTGTTCGTCGCCGGCGCGCTGGACGCCGTCGTCGACGTCGCGCAGAACGCGCACGGCCTGCGGGTGCAGCGGGCCTACGACCGGTCGATCCTCAACGCCTTCCACGGCCTCTGGAGCATCGGTGCGGTGGCGGGCGGGCTGCTGGGCTCCGCCGCGGCGGGCCTGCGCGTCCCGCTCGGGTGGCACCTGGGCGTGGTCGCGGCCGTCTTCGCCGTCGTCGCGCTGGTGGCGCGCCGGTCGATGCTGCCGGGCCCGGACCGGGAGGAGGTGCCCGAGGACGCCGTGCCCGCCGGGGGGCGGGGGACGGTGCGGGCGGTCGCGCTGCCGCTGGCCGCGCTCGGCGTGCTCGCCGCGTGCGGGGCGTTCGTCGAGGACGCGGGCTCCTCGTGGAGCGCGCTGTGGCTGCGCACCGAGGTCGGGACGGGCGCGGCGGCCGCGGGGCTGGGGTTCGTCGCGCTGTCGCTGGCGATGACCGTCGGCCGGCTGACCGGCGACCGCGTCGTCGACCGGTTCGGGCAGCGCCGGGTGGCCCGCGTCGGCGGCGCGATGGTGGCCGCCGGCACGGGCCTGGCGCTGGCGGTGCCGTCGCTGGCGACGACGCTGGTCGGGTTCGCGCTGGCCGGGCTGGGCGTCGCCACCCTGGTGCCGGCCGTCTACGCCGCGGCCGACGACCTGCCCGGACTGCGGCACGGCGTGGGGCTGACGGTGGTGAACTGGCTGCTGCGGATCGGCTTCCTGGTGTCCCCGCCGCTGGTGGGCGCCCTCGCCGACGCGACCAGCCTGCGGGTCGGGCTGCTGACCGTCGTCGTCGCCGGGGTGGCCACGGTGGTGTGCGGCCGGGTGCTGAAGGCCTCGGTGAGCCGCGCGACCTGAGGGCCCGGCATCCGGTGGTGCACGACCGGCCTGTCCGGAGCCGGGCCAGGGAGCGGTGCTCGGAACCTGGCCCGGTGCCCGGCGGAGGAGTCCCCCTCTACTCGGCCGCGGCAGAGCGTGTGCCCACCCAGGGTGCACTCCCCGTGCACGGTCCGCATCCCGGAGTGTCGGTGGCCCGCGTCAGGATCGGCCGGTGACCGCCTTCTTCCTGCCCCGCGCCACCGACGACGACCAGGCCGAGCGGCTCTACGAGGCGCTCGCCGAGTTCGCCGGCTGCGCGCCCGCGCCGCCGGGGGCGCGGGTGCGCTCGGTCGCCTTCGACCAGGACGGCGCCCGGTGGGTCGCCGAGGTGGGCCGCGAGCTGCGCGGGCGGCGGACGACGCGGCTGCTGCGCCGCGGGGAGTGGCTCGAGCACACCGAGGAGCTCACCGACCCCGCCCGCGTGCTCGCCGTCTACCCGGGCGCGTCCCCCGCGGCGCCCCACCACGTCGTCACCGACGCGCAGCCGATCACCGGCACCGCCTCGGGGTGGGCCAACCCGTTCGAGGTCACGCCCGGCGAGGTGGTGCTGTTCGACCCCCGCTGAGCCGGGGCGGCGCCGCTCCGCCGCGTTCACGACAAGATGTCGCTATGTCCTGACAAAGCCTTGACGCCGTGAGGTGTCCCGGCGCACAGTCGGGTCCCACGGGGCACGACGCACAGGACGGAGCGGACCGTGGACGACACCCCCGACGCGCAGGCGCTGGACGTCGTGGTCATGGGGCGCAGCGGCGTCGACGTCTACCCCCTGCAGGTCGGGGTGGGCCTCGAGGACGTCGAGAGCTTCGGCAAGTACCTGGGCGGCAGCGCCGCCAACGTCGCCGTCGCCGCGGCCCGGCTCGGGCACTCCCCGGCGCTGGTCACCGGCGTCGGCGACGACCCCTTCGGCCGCTTCGTCCGCCGGGCGCTGCGCGAGCTGGGGGTGGACGACCGGTTCGTCGTGGTCGACCCCGACCACCCGACACCGGTGACCTTCTGCGAGGTCTTCCCGCCCGACGACTTCCCGCTGTACTTCTACCGCCGCCCCACCGCGCCGGACCTGCAGCTGCGTCCCGGGGACCTGGACCTCGACGCGGTCCGCGGCGCGCAGCTGTTCTGGGCCACGGTCACCGGGCTGTCGGAGGAGCCGAGCCGCTCGGCGCACCACGCCGCCTGGGAGGCCCGGGGCCGCCGCCGGCACACCGTGCTGGACCTCGACTACCGGCCGGTGTTCTGGTCCTCCCGGGGGGAGGCCGCCGAGCAGGTCCGCGCCGCCCTCCCCCACGTCACGGTCGCCGTCGGCAACCGGGAGGAGTGCGAGGTCGCCACCGGCGAGACCGACCCCGACCGGGCCGCCGACGCGCTCCTGGCCGCCGGGGTCGAGCTGGCCGTGGTCAAGCAGGGGCCGGCGGGCGTCCTCGGCAGGACGCGCACCGAGCGCGTCGTGGTCCCGCCCACCCCGGTCGACGTCGTCAACGGCCTCGGCGCCGGCGACGCCTTCGGCGGCTCCCTCATCCACGGGCTCCTGACCGGCCTGCCGCTGGAGCAGCTGCTGCGCGAGGCCAACGCGGCCGGGGCGATCGTCGCCTCGCGGCTGGAGTGCTCGACCGCGATGCCCACGGCCGCCGAGGTGGCCGCGCACCTCGCCGCCCACCGCTCGCCCGTCCCCACCCCCCGACTGGAGGGCACCCGTGTCTGACACCGCCCTGGTCCCCGACGTCGGGACGCCCCCGCCGCTGTGCACCACCTACGCCGAGGTCACCGAGCTGCGCAGCCGCACCCCGCAGGCGATCGGCCGGGCCCTGGCCACCCGCCGCCGGCGGCCCGCGTTCCTCCCCGAGGACGGGCGGCTCATGCTGGTCGCCGCCGACCACCCCGCCCGCGGGGCGCTGTCGGCGCAGGGCCGGCCCACCGCGATGCACAGCCGCACCGAGATGCTCGACCGGCTGCGCGCCGCGCTCGCCCGCCCCGGCGTCGACGGGCTGCTGGCCACCGCCGACGTCGCCGAGGACCTGCTGCTGCTCGGCGCGCTGGAGGACAAGGTCGTCGTCGCGTCGATGAACCGGGGCGGCCTGGCCGGCTCGGTGTTCGAGATGGACGACCGGATGACCGGCTACGACGTGCAGGGCGTCGTCGACGCCCGGTTCGACGCGGCGAAGATGCTCAACCGCTTCGACCTCGACGACCCGGCCACGGTCGTGTCGATGGAGGCGGCCGGCCGCGCGGTGACCGACCTGGCGCGGGCCGGGCTGGTGGCGGTGCTCGAGCCGTTCCTGTCGCGGCGGGTCGACGGGCGGGTGGTCAACGACCTGTCCACCGACGCGGTCGTCAAGAGCGTGCACGTCGCCCAGGGCCTGGGCGCCACCTCCGCCTACACCTGGCTGAAGCTGCCGGTGGTCGCGGAGATGGAGCGGGTCGCGGACGCGACGACGCTGCCGACCCTGCTGCTCGGCGGCGACCCCTCCCGCCGGCCCGAGGAGACCTACGCCCAGTGGCGCGACGCCCTCGCGCTGCCCCCGGTGCGCGGGCTGGTCGTCGGCCGGACGCTGCTCTACCCACCCGACGACGACGTCGAGGCCGCGGTGGACACCGCCGTCGCGCTCGTCCACGGAGGGAGCCGGCCGTGACCGCCACCACCCCCAGGACCCCCGCACCCAGGACCCCCGGACCCAGGACCCTCGCACCCAGGACCACCGCGCCCGACACCCGCTCCCTGCACCTGCCCGCCGGGACGGCCGCCGCCGGCCCCTACGCCCTCGAGGTCACCCCCGAGTCGGCCGGCTGGGGCCACACCGGCCTGCGGGTGCTCGAGCTGCCCGCCGGGGGCCGGCACGTCCTCGACACCGGCCCCGACGAGGTCGTCGTCGTCCCGCTGGAGGGCGGGGTGACCGTCACCTGCGACGGCGAGGTGCTGACCCTCACCGGCCGAAGCTGCGTCTTCGCCGGGCCGACCGACTTCGCCTACCTGCCCCTCGGGGCCACCGCCGAGCTGTCCAGCCGCAACGGCGGGCGGTTCGCGCTGTGCAGCGCCCGGGCGCGCCGGCGGCTCCCCGTCCGGTACGGCCCGGCCGCCGGCGTCCCGGTCGAGCTGCGCGGCGCCGGACGGTCCAGCCGGCAGGTGCACAACTTCGCCACCGCCGGGGTGTTCGAGGCCGACTCGGTGATCGCCTGCGAGGTGCTCACCCCGGGCGGCAACTGGTCGAGCTGGCCGCCGCACAAGCACGACGAGACCTCCGCCGAGGAGAGCGAGCTCGAGGAGGTCTACTACTTCGAGGTCGCCTCCGGCCCGCAGGGGCAGCCGGGCCTGGCCTACCACCGCGTCTACGGCACCGCCGAGCGGCCGATCGACGTGCTCGCCGAGGTCCGCGACCGCGACGTCGTCCTGGTGCCGCACGGCTGGCACGGCCCCTCCGTCGCCGCCCCCGGGCACGACCTCTACTACCTCAACGTCATGGCCGGCCCCGGCCCCGAGCGGGCGTGGCGGATCGTCGACGACCCCGCGCACGCCTGGGTCCGCGGCACCTGGGCCGGCGAGGACGTCGACCCGCGGCTGCCGCTGCCCACCCCCCGTCCCGACCCGGAGGGAGCGTCCCCGTCGTGAGCCAGACCCCGCCGCAGGCCCGTCCCGGGACCGCCCGGCTGACCGTCGCCCAGGCGGTCGTGCGGTTCCTCGCCCAGCAGTCCACCGAGCGCGACGGGCGGCGGCAGCGGCTGTTCGCCGGCTGCCTCGGCATCTTCGGCCACGGCAACGTCGCCGGCCTCGGCCAGGCCTTGCTGCAGGCCGAGGTCGACACCCCGGGGGCGCTGCCCTACGTGCTCGGCCGCAACGAGCAGGCGATGGTGCACACCGCGGTCGCCTACGCCCGCGCGAAGGACCGGCTGCAGACCTGGGCGGTCTCCCCCAGCGTGGGCCCCGGCTCGACCAACATGCTCACCGGCGCCGCGCTGGCGACGATCAACCGGCTGCCGGTGCTGCTGCTGCCGGCCGACACGTTCGCCACCCGCGCCGCCGGCCCGCTGCTGCAGGAGCTCGAGCGCCCCGACAGCGGCGACGTCACGGTCAACGACGCGTTCCGCCCGGTGTCGCGGTACTTCGACCGCGTCTGGCGGCCCGAGCAGCTGCCCGGCGCGCTGCTCGGCGCGATGCGGGTGCTCACCGACCCGGCCGAGACCGGCGCGGTCACCCTCTGCTTCCCGCAGGACGTGCAGGCCGAGGCCTTCGACTGGCCGGTGGAGCTGTTCGCCCCGCGCACCTGGCACGTGGGCCGGCCGGTGGCCGAGCGTGCCGCGCTGCAGCGCGCCGTCGAGGTGGTCCGCTCCGCCCGGCGGCCGCTGGTCGTCGCCGGCGGGGGCGTCATCTACTCCTCCGCCACCGAGGCGCTGGACGTCTTCGCCACCGCCACCGGCATCCCGGTCGCGCAGACCCAGGCCGGCAAGGGCGCGCTGCCCTTCGACCACCCGCAGTCGGTCGGCGCGATCGGCTCCACCGGCACCACCGCGGCCAACGCGCTGGCCCGCGAGGCCGACGTCGTCATCGGCATCGGCACCCGGTACCAGGACTTCACCACCGCCTCCCGCACCGCGTTCGCCGACCCCGGCGTGCGCTTCGTCAACGTCAACGTCGCGGGGATGGACGCCGCCAAGCACGCCGGCGTCACCGTGCAGGCCGACGCCCGCGAGGCCATCACCGCGCTCGGCGAGGCGCTGGCCGGCTGGTCGGTCGACGACGCCTACCGGGCCCGCACCGCCGAGCTCGCCGCCGCGTGGGAGGCGACCGTCGAGGCGGCCTACCACCCGCCGGTCCCCAGCGCCGGCGAGGGCGGCCGGCTCACCCAGAACGAGGTCATCGGGATCGTCAACGAGGTGTCCGCGCCGCGGGACGTGGTGGTGTGCGCCGCCGGCTCCATGCCCGGGGACCTGCACAAGATGTGGCGGGTCCGGGACCCGAAGGGCTACCACGTCGAGTACGGCTACTCGTGCATGGGCTACGAGATCCCCGGCGGCATCGGCATCCGGATGGCCGGCCCCGACCGCGACGTCTTCGTCATGGTCGGCGACGGCTCCTACCTGATGATGCCGACCGAGCTGGTCACCGCCGTGCAGGAGGGCGTCAAGATCGTCGTCGTCCTGGTGCAGAACCACGGCTTCGCCTCGATCGGCGCCCTGTCGGAGTCCCTCGGGTCCCAGCGGTTCGGCACCCGGTACCGCTACCGGTCGGACTCCGGCCGGCTCGACGGCGGGGTGCTGCCGGTCGACCTGGCCGCCAACGCCGCCAGCCTCGGCGTCGACGTCCTCTCCGCCCAGGACGGCCCGAGCCTCGAGGCCGCCCTGCGCAAGGCCAAGGCGAGCGACCGGACGACGGTCGTGCACGTCGAGACCGACCCGCTGGTCGACGCCCCCTCCAGCGAGTCGTGGTGGGACGTGCCGGTCAGCGAGGTGTCCACGCTCGAGAGCACCCGGCGCGCCCGCGCCGTCTACGAGAGCCGGAAGGCGCGCCAGCGGTCCCACCTCGTCCCCACCCAGCCCTGACCCCCGAGACCGGAGGAGACCCGATGACACAGCAGCACGGCGCGCGGATCCGGGTGGGCTCGGCTCCCGACTCCTGGGGCGTGTGGTTCCCCGACGACCCCGACCAGGTGCCCTGGCGGCAGTTCCTCGACGAGGTCAGCGCCTGCGGCTACGAGTGGATCGAGCTCGGCCCCTACGGCTACCTGCCCACCGACCCCGCGCGGCTGTCCGACGAGCTCTCCGCCCGCGGCCTGCGGGTGTCGGCGGGCACCGTCTTCGAGCACCTGCACCGGCCCGACTCCTGGGACGCGGTGTGGAGCCAGGTGCGCGACGTCGCCGCGCTGACGAAGGCGCTGGGCGGCACGCACGTCGTCGTCATCCCGGACACCTTCCGGGACCAGAAGACCGGCGCCGACGTCGAGTCGCGGCACCTCACCCCCGAGCAGTGGACGGCGAAGACCACCGGCGTGACCCGGCTCGGGAGGGCGGTGCAGGAGGAGTACGGCCTGTCGATCGCCTTCCACCCGCACGCGGAGACCCACGTGGGCTGGCAGCGGGACATCGAGCGGTTCCTCGCCGACACCGACCCGCGGTACGTGCCGCTGTGCCTGGACACCGGGCACGTCAGCTACTACCGCGGGGACAACCTCGGGCTGCTCCGGAGGTACCCGGAGCGGATCGGCTACCTGCACCTCAAGCAGGTCGACCCCCGGGTCGTCGACGAGGTGCTGGAGAAGGACGTCACCTGGCCGGACGCGGTCAGGATGAACGCGTTCGTGGAACCCCCCAACGGGGAGCCCGCCTACCCGCCGCTGTTCGAGGCGATCGAGGAGCTCGGCCTCGACGTGTTCGCGATCGTCGAGCACGACCTGTACCCGTGCCCGCCGGACGTCCCCCTCCCGATCGCGCGGCGCACCCACCGCTACATCGGCTCCTGCGGCTTCCCGTCGCTGCGGATCGGCGCCCCGAAGGCCCCCGCCGCCCGATCGGAGGCCCGGGCGTGACCACCGCCGAGACCCGCGCCGGGGCGCTCCCGGAGCTCGCCGACGTCGCCGCTCGCGACCTGCGCGTCGCCGTCCTCGGCGTCGGGATGATGGGCGCCGACCACGTCGCCCGGCTGCACAGCCGCATCTCCGGCACCTCGGTGGCCGCGGTCAGCGACGCGTTCCCGGAGAAGGCGGAGCAGGTGGCCGGCACGGTGCCCGGCTGCCGGGTGGTCGGCGACCCGCTGGCCGCCATCGCCGACGACGACGTCGACGCCGTCCTCGTCGCCACCCCCGGCCGGTTCCACGAGGAGCAGGTGCTCGCCTGCATCGAGCACGGCAAGCCGGTGCTGTGCGAGAAGCCGCTCACCATGGACGCCGGGAGCTCGCTGGCCGTCGTCCGGGCGGAGGACGCGTACACCGCCCGCACCGGCCGCCGGCTGGTGCAGGTCGGCTTCATGCGCCGGTTCGACCCCGAGTACGCCGAGCTCGAGGCGCTGGTCCGCTCCGGCGCGCTCGGCGAACCGCTGGTCGTGCACTGCGCCCACCGCAACGCGGCCGTCCCGCCGCACTTCACCAGCGAGATGATGGTCAACGACTCGGTGGTGCACGAGGTCGACGTCGCGCGGTTCCTGCTCGCCGAGGAGATCGCCGCGGTCACCGTGCTGCGGCCGCGGGCCACCCGGCACGCCGTCCCGGGCCAGTCCGACCCGCTGCTGGTGCTGCTGGAGACCACCGGCGGCCGGCTGGTCGACGTCGAGTGCTTCGTCAGCACCGGTGTCGGCTACGAGGTGCGCACCGAGGTGGTCGGCGAGGACGGCAGCGCCCTGATCGGCCTCGACCTCGGCCTGGTGCGGCAGCGCGGCGGGCCGGCGGGCGCCACCCGGTCGACCGGGGTGGCGCCGGACTTCCGGCAGCGGTTCGGCCGGGCCTACGACATCGAGGTGCAGCGGTGGGCCGACGCCGCCCGCCGCGGCGACGTCGACGGCCCCGGCGCGTGGGACGGCTACGCCGCCCAGGCCGTGTGCGCCGCGGGGGTGGAGGCGCTGCGCACGGGCCGGCGCACCGAGGTCCGGCTGGAGGCGCGGTGAGGATCGCCCTGGACCCCCAGATGCTGCGGACCACCCCGCTGCTGGAGCTGCCCGACGTCGTGGCCGCGATGGGCTACGAGTGGGTGGAGCTGTCCCCGCGCGAGGACTTCGTCCCGTTCTTCAAGCACCCCCGCGTCGACCTCGCCACCGTGCGGGCGTTCCGGTCGCGGCTGGCCGACGCCGGCGTCGGCGTCACCTCGGTGCTGCCGGTCATGCGCTGGTCGGGACCCGGCGAGGTCGAGCGGCAGGCCGCCGTCCGGTACTGGAAGCGGGCGATCGAGATCACCGTCGAGCTCGGGGTGGACACGGTGAACTCCGAGTTCAACGGCCGGCCCGAGGCGCCGGAGCTCGCCGAGGCGATGTTCTGGCGGTCGATGGAGGAGCTGCTGCCGGTCCTCGAGCGGGAGGGCGTCCGGCTCGCCCTCGAGCCGCACCCGGACGACTTCATCGAGCTCGGCCACCCGGCCGTCGACATGGTCCGCGCCATCGACTCGCCGTGCGTGTCGTTCCTCTACTGCACGCCGCACACCTTCCACCAGGGCGACGACGCGGCCGGGATCGTCGCGCACGCCGGCGACCTGCTCACCCACGTGCACGTCGCCGACTCGATGGACCACCGCGCCTCCGACGGGCTGCGCTACATCACCAACCCGCCGGGCAACACCACCCGCGTCCACCAGCACATGGAGATCGGCCGCGGCGACGTCGACTTCGACGCGGCCTTCGCCGCGCTGGCCGGGATCGGCTTCGACGGCGTCCTCACCACCTGCGTCTTCGGGTGGGACGAGCAGGCCCGCGAGTCCGGCACGCGGATGCTCGCGGCCATCCGCGAGCTGGTCACCAAGCACTTCCCCGACGGCACCCTCCCCTGAGGAGCCCTCCCCCGAGGAGCAGAGACCATGCCCACGCACATCCCCCACTGGATCGACGGCGCCCGCCGCGACGGGACCAGCGGCCGCACCGGCGAGGTGACCGACTCCGCCACCGGCGAGGTCACCGGCGCGGTCGCCCTGGCCTCGGTCGAGGAGGTCGACGCCGCCGTCGCCGCGGCGGCCGCCGCCTTCCCCGCCTGGCGGGACACCTCGCTGGCCAAGCGCACCGCGGTGCTGTTCCGCTTCCGCGAGCTGCTCAACGCCCGCAAGCCCGAGCTCGCCGCGATCATCACCGCCGAGCACGGCAAGGTCCTCGACGACGCCCTGGGCGAGGTCTCCCGCGGCCAGGAGGTCGTCGAGTACGCCTGCGGCGTGCCCTCGCTGGTCCGCGGCGGGTTCACCGAGAACGCCTCGACCGACGTCGACGTGCACTCCGTCCGCCAGCCGCTCGGCCCGGTCGCGGTGATCAGCCCGTTCAACTTCCCGGCGATGGTCCCGATGTGGTTCTTCCCCATCGCGATCGCCACCGGCAACACCGTCGTCCTCAAGCCCAGCGAGCAGGACCCCTCCGCGGCGGTCTGGATGGCCGAGCTGTGGAAGGAGGCCGGGCTGCCCGACGGCGTGTTCAACGTCGCCCAGGGCGACAAGGTCGCCGTCGACCGGCTGCTCGAGCACCCCGACGTCAAGGCGGTGTCCTTCGTCGGGTCCACCCCGATCGCCCGGTACGTCTACGAGACCGGCACCCGGCACGGCAAGCGCGTGCAGGCCCTCGGCGGCGCGAAGAACCACATGGTCGTGCTGCCCGACGCCGACCTCGACCTCGCCGCCGACCAGGCGGTGAACTCCGGCTTCGGCTCCGCCGGCGAGCGGTGCATGGCGATCAGCGCCGTGCTCGCCGTCGGCGGGATCGGCGACGACCTGGTCGCCCGGATCGCCGAGCGCACCCGCACGCTGCGGACCGGGGACGGCCGCAAGGGCTGCGACATGGGCCCGCTGATCAGCCGGCGGCACCGGGACCGCGTCGAGTCCTACGTCGCGGCCGGTGAGCGGGAGGGCGCGAAGGTCGTCGTCGACGGCCGGCAGGTGCAGCCCGACGGCGCCGAGGAGGGCTTCTGGCTCGGCCCGACGCTGGTCGACCACGTCGAGCCGCACATGAGCGTCTACACCGACGAGATCTTCGGGCCGGTGCTGTCGGTGCTGCGGGTGGACAGCTACGAGCACGCCGTCGAGCTGGTCAACCGCAACGAGTACGGCAACGGGACGGCGATCTTCACCAACGACGGCGGGGCGGCCCGGCGGTTCCAGCACGAGGTGGAGGTCGGGATGATCGGCATCAACGTGCCGATCCCGGTGCCGATGGCCTACTACTCCTTCGGCGGGTGGAAGAACAGCCTGTTCGGCGACTCCCACGCCCACGGCGCCGAGGGCGTGCACTTCTACACCCGCGGCAAGGTGATCACCTCCCGCTGGCTGGACCCGAGCCACGGCGGTCTGAACCTGGGCTTCCCCCAGAACGCCTGAGCGGGCGCCCGGTCAGTGGTGGGAGGCCCGCCGGCCGAGGGTGTCCACGGGGGTCGCCCCGGGGCGGGTCCACTGCGGCACCGGGCGGCTGGTCGGGCCCCAGGCGGCGTTCCCGTCGGCGTCCGAGCGCCAGTACCAGCAGATCGGCGCGCCGTGCCCGCCGACCGGTGAGCCCACCTGCGGGGCCGCGGGCCAGCCCTCGGGGACGTCCTCCCACGCCTCGCGGCGGCCGTAGGGCGTCATGTCGAGCAGGCCGAGCGTCCCGTCGGCCGGCTCGTTGCCCCGGCCGGTCGTGGAGTAGGTGAGGAAGACCCGGTCGCCGTCGCGCAGGTAGCAGGACAGGTGCCCCTCCTCCGTAGCGATCCGCTCCTCCACGCCCCGCACCGAGAACCAGGGCTGGGTGTAGCCCATGAACGCGACGAAGGGCGCCACCTCGTCCCAGGCGCCGGAGGTGAGGACGGCGAACGAGACGCCGCGGGCGGCGAGGTAGACGGTGTCGCGCAGGTGCCACAGGTTGAAGGTGCAGCCCTCGCACTGCCCCTGGTGCGGCGCGCCGTCGTACCACATGGAGTGGTAGACGAGGAGCTCGTCGCGGCCCTGGAACAGCTCCGGGAACGGGACCGGGCCGCCGGGTCCGACGAGCTCGGCGGTCCCGTCGACCTCCACCATCGGCAGCCGGCGGCGGGCCGCGGCGATGGCGTCGCCCTCCCGGGTGTGCGCCTTCTCGCGCACCAGGAGCTCGTCCCGCGCGGCCTGCCAGCTGGCCCGGTCGACGACGGGCGGGCGGCCGGCCGGCGCCGGGGCCGGGCGGTCCGGGGTGGTCGTCATGGCGTCCTCCGGGGGATCTCGTCACCGACGGTTCCCAGGGAGGACCGGCGCACCGGCCGGGACTCATCGCGGGACCCCTCCGCGGCGGGCCAGCGCCACCGCCTCCGCGAGGTCGCCCCGCCAGGGGTCGCCGTGGCCGGGGACGAGCAGGTCGGCCGGCAGCGCGGCGAGGGCGCCGAGGGCGTCCCGGGCGCGGCCCGGGGAGGCGGCGAAGAACCCCGGCAGCAGCTGCGGCCCGCGCACCCGCGACGTCGGGTGGCCGGTGACCAGCGCGTCGCCGGTCGCCACCACCCCGTGCCGGGGGAACAGGTAGGCGGTGTGCCCGGAGGTGTGGCCGGGCGTGGGCACGGGGACCGGCCCGCCCGGGAGGTCCAGCGGGCCGCCGTCCGGGCCGCCGTCCGGGCCGCCGCCGGGGAACGGCCGCGCCGCGGCGACGACGGGGTGCGCGGTGGCCCCGGCCCGCACGATGGACAGCGCCCACCGGGCGACCCGCGGCCGCCAGGCCCGGACGGCGACGTCGAGGGGCGTGGCCTGCTCGCGACGCTCCCCGCGGGCGTTCGGCAGCTCGTCGGGGTGCACGAGCACGGGGGTGCCCGGCGCGAGGGCGGACAGCCCGCCGACGTGGTCGACGTGGGCGTGCGTGACCAGGACGGCGCGCACGTCCTCCGGGCGGGAGCCCAGGGCGTGGACCGCGTCGGCGAGGCTCGCGGCGTCGCCCGGGTACCCGGCGTCGACCACGGTCAGGGCGCGGCCGTCGCGGACCAGCAGCCGGTTGACCGCGGTGCCCGGCACGCAGAAGACGTCCTCGGTGACCTCGTGCACCGGCGCTCCCTCCCCCCGCACGGACGGTAGCGCCGTGGGGGTTGTCCGGCCGCCCGGCGGGGTGTCGACTGGCCGGGCCGTCGGAGGGAGGGAACCGGTGGGACGCCGACCCCGCAGCGGGCTGCAGCAGGAGCTGCTGCGGCTGCTGCGCCCGCCGGACCCGCGGCGGGAGCGGCTGCTGAGCGAGCGGGTGGCGCCCACGCTGGCCGCGGTCGCCGACCGGATGTCGGGGCGGCCGGCCGACGAGGTGGCCGCCGCGCTGGAGGCCGCGGTGCGGGAGGCCGGCGGCACGCCGGACCGGGCGGCGCTGCGGGAGCTCGCGGCGCAGGTCGAGGCCGGCGACAACCCGTTCGCCTGAGGGCCCGGACGGTGGGACGCTCGTTCCCGGAGGGGTGCTCCCCCGTTCCTCCGCCCCGGCCGAGGTGAGGCCCGATGTCCGACGCGGCGATCCGCCGGCTGAGCGCGGCCGGCGTGGGGGCCTGCCTCCTGCTGGCCGGCTGCGCCGGCGACCCGGGCGCCTCGTCCGCCCCGGCGGCGGCTCCGGCGACGCGCGCCCCCGACTGGCGGAACACCACCTACACCGTGACCTGCGACGGCGTCGTCCCGGACGGGTTCGCGGCGCCCCTGCGGGACGGCTCGGCGCGGGTGGCCGCCGAGGCGGGTCCCTACGACTGGTTCGACGTCTCCCTCGCGGCCGCGGTGGGCGGGGACGTCGACGGCGACGGCCGGCCGGACGCCGTCGTCCTGCTGCGGTGCTCCCCGCAGCCGTCGAACGGGATCGTCGAGGAGGTGCACGTCCTCGACGCCGACGGCCGCCCGCTCGCCGTGCTGCCGAGCCCGCGCACGCTGCCGCGGGCCGACGTCCTGCCGCCGGTCTACGACCCGGACGGGCTCTCGGTCGAGGACGGCCGGGTGGTCGCGGTCATGCGGGTGTACGAGCCGGGCGACACCCACGCCGGCGGGCCGTCGGGGCGGATGACCGTCCGCTGGCAGTGGGACGGCGGGGAGCTCGAGCGGCTCCCCTAGCCGCCGGCCCCGGTCAGGCGGAGGCGAACAGCGCCCGGCGCGCCTGGCGGCCGAGGATCTCGGCGGCGAGGCTCTCGCCGGCGCCGCGGCCCTCGAGCAGGGCGGCGAGCTCGTCGCGGTCGGCGGTGGTCGCGTAGTCGGCCAGCTCGCGCTCGAGGGCGCGGCGGGACCGCTGCCACACCGAGCCGCGGCGGGAGGGGGTGAGGAGGGTGGTCATGGCGGTTCTCCGTGCTGCGTCTGCGTCGTCTCTCCGTACCGACTCCATCGTCCTCGCGCGTGGCGCGCCGGTCCCCCTCCGGGGCTGTGAGTGTCGGCACCGTGACGAAACGCACCCGCGCGGCCGTCAGCGGCCGACGAGCGTCGTCTCGAAGTCGTAGCGGGACGCGCGGTAGACGTGCCGGCCGAGCTCCACCGGCCCGCCCTTGTCGTCGAACGCCGTCCGCTCCATGGTCAGCAGCGCCGCCCGCGGCGGCTCCTCCAGCAGCCGGGCCTCGTCGGCCCGGGCCAGGCGCGCCCCGATCCGCTGGTGGGCGACCCGCAGGTGCACCCCCTGCGCGCGCAGGTACTGGTAGAGCCCCCGCTCGGTGAGGTCCTCCACCGACGGGTCGAACCGGCCGGGCAGGTGGTTGGTCATCAGCGCCAGCGGCTCGCCGTGCGAGCGGCGCAGCCGGCGGACCACCACGATCTCCTCCCCCAGCGCCAGGTCGAGCTCCCCGGCGACGTCGGCCGGCGCGGCCCGCCGCTCCAGGGACAGCACCTCGGTCGTCGGCGCCTCGCCGGCGCGGGACAGGTCGTCGTAGAGGCTGGTGAGCTCCACCGACCGGCGGACGTGCGGCTGGATCACCTGGGTGCCCACGCCGCGCTTGCGGACCAGCAGTCCCTTGTCGACCAGCTCCTGCACCGCCCGGCGGACGGTCGGCCGGGACAGCCCGTAGCGCTGGGCGAGCAGCAGCTCGTTCTCCAGCCGGGAACCCGGGGGCAGCGAGCCGCCGGTGATCGCCCCCTCGATGGCCTGCGCCAGCTGGAAGTACAGCGGCGTGGGGCTCGAACGGTCGATGTCGAAGGTGAGCACGTCTGCCTCCCGGGAAGCGAGTTCCGCGGGTCGGTCCGGAGGACCCGCCTCCCGCGTCCCCGATGATCGCACCCGACCGGTCACGTCCTGTCGTCCCCTCATCGGGGGAGCCGGACATCAGGACGTCCGGACAAATGACGTCAGTCGTAGGCGGTGCGGAACGCCGCCAGCGCGTCGGCCGGGTCGCCGGACGCCCAGCCCTCCAGTGCGACGACGCCGTCGTAGCCGAGCCGGTCCAGCGCCGCCGCGACCGCCTCGTGGCGGATCTCCCCCGTGCCCGGCTCGCACCGCCCCGGGACGTCGGCCACCTGCACCTCACCGACCAGCGGCATCGCCCGTTCCACCAGCGCGACCAGGTTCCCCTCGCCGATCTGCGCGTGGTAGAGGTCGAGGTTGAGCCGCAGGTGCGGGCTGTCCACCGCCTCGACCAGCGCGATCGTGTCCGCGGCGCGGGCGAACGGGGTGCCGGGGTGGTCCACGGCGGTGTTGAGGTTCTCCAGCGTGAACACCCGCCCGGCCCGCTCGCCGAGCTCCGCCAGCCGGGTGAGGGTGCGGGCGGCGGTCAGCCACATGGCCGGGGTCACCACGGCCGCGGGGACGACGGGCAGCCCGCGGCCGTCCAGCCCCGTGCCGTGCACGTTCAGCCGGGGGCAGTCCAGCCGCTCGGCGGCGGCCAGCGAGCGCCCGGCGGTGCGCAGCAGCTCGGCCGCGCCGTCGTCGTCGGCGAGGGTGCCGGTGACGTAGCCGGTCATCGAGGAGAACGTGGCGCCGGTGGCGGCGAGCGCGTCGAGGTCCTTCGCCGTCCAGTCCCAGATCTCGACCTCGAGGCCGGCGGCGGCGATCCGCCGCACCCGCTCGGCGAAGGGCAGGTCGAGGAAGAGCATCTCCGCCGACGCCGCCAGCCGGTACCGGCTCACTTCTCCACCTCGTCGGTCCGCACCGGCCGGCCCGCGCGGACCGACTCCGCCGCGGTCAGCGCGATCGCCAGCGCCGCGCGGGCGTCCTCGCCGGTGACCGGGGGCGGCGTCCCGCCGCGGACGGCGTCGACGAACGCGGCGAGCTCGGCGGTGTAGGCGTCGCCGAACAGCTCCTGGTCGCTGCGGACGGTCTCGGTGACCCGGCCGCCGGCGCCGGAGAACACCATGCCGGTGCGGCGGCCGTCGCCCATGGTGGCCATGCCGCCGGAGCCGAGCACCTCGCCGCGGACGTCGTAGCCGTAGGCCGCCTCGAAGCAGGCCTCGGCGACCCCCATCGCGCCGTCGTCGAAGCGGACCACGACGACCGCGGTGTCCAGCAGCCCCCGGTCCCGCCAGGCGGGCTCGACCAGCGCGTCGGCGACGGCGTGCACCTCCACGACCTCCGCGCCGGGGTGCAGGAACCGCAGCGTGTCGAAGTCGTGGATGAGCGTCTCCAGGAAGACGGTGTCCGGGCGTACCCGGGCCGGGACGAAGCCGCCCGGGTCGCGGGTGAGCGAGCGCAGCAGCCGCGGCGTGCCGAGCGTGCCGTCGTCCAGCAGCGCCCGGGCGGCGGCCCAGTCCGCGGCGAAGCGGCGGTTGAAGCCCACCTGCAGCACCACGCCGGCGGCGCGGGCGGCGTCGATCGCGCGGTCGGCGTCAGCCAGCGTCACCGCCATCGGCTTCTCGCAGAACACGTGCCGGCCGGCGGCCGCGGCGGCGACCACGAGGTCGGTGTGCGCGCGGGCGGGTGCGGCGACGACGACGGCGTCGACGTCCGGGTCGTCCCACACCTGCGCCGCGTCGGTGTAGGCCCGGCCCGCGCCGAGCACCCCGGTCAGGTACTCGGCGGCGCCCTGGGCGGGGTCGGCCACCGCCACCAGCCGCGCGGACGGCAGCCGCCGGGCCAGGGTCTGCGCGTGGAAGGCGCCCATCCGCCCCGACCCCAGGAGGGCGACGCCCAGCGGGCCGGCGGTCACAGGTCCAGCACCAGACGCGGGCCCGCGGCGCGGGAGACGCAGATCATCATGCAGTCGCCGGCCTGCCGCTCGTCGTCGGTGAGCACCGAGTCGCGGTGGTCGGGGGTGCCCGCCAGCACCGCCGTCTCGCAGGTGCCGCAGGTGCCCTCCGCGCAGGAGGACAGCACCCCGACCCCGGCCGCCTCCACCACCGACAGGATCGAGCGGTCCACCGGCACGGGCAGGGTCAGCTCGCTGCGCTGCAGCACCACCTCGAACGGCTCGTTCCGCACCGGCCCGGTCTGCGGCCGCGGGGCGAAGCGCTCCACGCGCAGCGACCGCGGGGGCCAGCCGGCGACCGCCCGCTCGACCGCGGCGAGCAGCGGCTCGGGACCGCAGCAGTAGACGAGGGTGTCCGGCTGCGGGGTGCCGAGCAGCCCGGGCAGGTCGAGCAGGCCGGTCTCGTCCTGCGGGCGGACCGACACCCGGTCGCCGTGGGGGGTCAGCTCGTCGAGGAAGGCCATCGAGGCGCGGCGCCGGCCGCCGTAGACCAGCCGCCAGTCGGCGCCGGCCGCCTCGGCCGCCCGGATCATCGGCAGGACCGGCGTGATGCCGATGCCGCCGGCGACGAACAGGTACCGCGGCGAGGGCGCGAGCGGGAAGTTGTTCCGCGGGCCGCGCACCCGCACCGGGTCGCCCTCGCGCAGGGTGTCGTGCACGTACCGGGAGCTGCCGCGCCCGTCGGGGTCGCGCAGCACGCCGAGCCGGTAGGCGGAGTGGTCGGCGGGGTCGCCGCAGAGCGAGTACTGCCGGGTGGGCGCCCCGTCGAGCACCAGGTCGACGTGCGCGCCCGGCTCCCAGGCCGGCAGCGGGGCGCCGTCGGCGGCGCGCAGCACGAGCTCCACCACGCCGTCGGCGACAGCGCGCTTGGCCGCCACCCGCGCCGGCGCCTCGAACTCGGTGGTGGCGAGGGTGACGCTGGTGGTCCGGTGCCGGACCTCCTCCAGGTGCGGGCGGTGCCGGGTGCCCCCGCCGAAGCTGATCGGCAGGTTCTTCCAGACGTACATGTTCGGCGAGCTCGGGTAGAAGACCGGCGGGCCGGCGAGGGTGTAGTCGCCGAGCACCGGCAGCGCCTCCTCCAGCGCGATCCGCGCCTCGAGCCGGGCCAGCGGGGCGCCCAGGCAGCCGTGCACGCCCTCGCCGAAGCCGAGGTGGCGGCCGCGGGGCCGGGTGAGGTCGAAGGTGTCGGGGTCGGGGAACTGCCGCTCGTCGCGGTTGGCCGCGCCCGTGACCAGCACGACCCGGCCGCCGGCCGGGATCGTCACCCCGTGCAGCGTCACCTCGCGGGAGGTGGTCCGGGCGGTCAGCTGCAGCGGGGTGATCAGCCGCATGGCCTCCTCGACCGCGGCCGGGATGAGCGAGGGGTCGGACTGCAGCAGCGCCCGCTGGTCCGGGTTCTCGGCCAGCAGCTCGAACAGCGTCCCGGTCAGCCCCGCGGTGGACTCCACACCGCCGAGGAACAGGATCATCATCAGGCCGCTGACCTCGGACTCCGTCGTCACCCGCTCTGGCACGAACGGCACGCCGTCGACGTCGGCCTGGACGAACCGGGTCACCAGGTCGTCGCGGGCGGCGCGGCGGCGGTCGTCGAGCAGGTCGATGAAGAACTGCTGGACGCCGGCGGTGGCCGCCCGCGCGACCGGGGTGAGGTGCGGCGTGCCGGGCACCCGGTCCTTGAGCTCGTGCGTCCAGTGCTCGAGCTGCTCGCGCCGCGCCTGCTCCAGCGGGTCGGGGTCGTGCCGGCCCGGCAGGCCCATGAGGTGGAAGAAGACGTCGAAGGGCATCGGCCAGGCCAGCTCCTGGGCGATGTCGACCGTGCCCCGCCCGCCGGTGCCGCGGTCCCGCCAGGAGCCGACCAGCCCGCGGACGACGGCGCGGATGCCGTCCTCCCGCTCGGCGATCCGGCGGGGCACGAAGTAGGGCTGCACCACCGAGCGGACCTGGTCGTGCCGGGGGTTGTCCATGCTCCCGATCGACCCCGGCGGGGCCTGCTCCAGGCGGCTGTCGTCGATGTCCATGCCCTCGAAGCTGCGGAAGGTGTCCGCGTCCAGGGCCGCGGCACGGACGTCCTCGAAGCGGGTGAGCACGTACCAGCCCCAGCGCTCGCTGTGCCACACCGGCGCCTCGTCGCGCATCCGGCGGTACAGGCCGAAGGGGTCGGACGTGTAGAAGTCCGGCCGGAAGGGGTCGTAGTCGATCGCGGTGGCGGTGCGGGTGGCGGTGGTCGTCACGGCGGGCTCCCTGCCTCGTGCGGTGGGCGTCGTGCGGGCGGTGCCGTCGCCGGTCCCGCCGGGCCGGCGCGGGCGTGCGGCGTCGCCCCGGCGTCCGGGGGGTCCGGCGGCGGGGAGGCGGGCACGGGCCGGCCCTCCCCCGCGCGGGCCGCGCGGAGGGGAGCCGGGGTGCCGTCAGCGCTTGAGCTCGTGCGAGAGCTCGGCGAGCTCCTGGCCGCCGGCCATCTCGCCGGTGAGCTCCTCGAGGGTGACCTCGGCGCGCTTCTTGTCCAGCACCCGCCGGCCCAGCTTCAGGATCACGAAGTGGTCCCCGACCATGAAGGCGTGGTGCGGGTTGTGGGTGATGAACACGACCCCGAGGCCCGCGTCGCGGGCCGCGGCCGTGTACTTGAGCACCACGCCGGACTGCTTGACGCCGAGCGCGGCGGTCGGCTCGTCGAGGATGAGCACGCGCGCGCCGAAGTACACCGCCCGGGCGATGGCCACGCACTGGCGCTGACCGCCCGACAGCGTGCCGATCGGCTGGTTGATGTCCTTGACGACGATGCCCATCTTCTGCAGTTCGGTGTCGGCGATCTCCCGCATGGCCTTGATGTCCAGCGGCGCCATCGGGTACTTGCCCTTGCGGATCTCCGAGCCGAGGAAGAAGTTGCGCCAGACCTCCATGAGGCTCACGACGGCGAGGTCCTGGTAGACGGTCGCGATGCCGGCGTCGAGCGCCTCCCGCGGCGAGCTGAAGTGCCGCTCCTGGCCGTCGACCCGCAGCGTGCCCTCGGTGTGCGGGTGCAGCCCCGAGATGATCTTGATGAGCGTCGACTTGCCGGCGCCGTTGTCCCCGAGGACGCAGGCCACCTCCCCGGCGTTGACGGTCAGGTCGATGCCCTCGAGGGCCCGGATGGCGCCGTAGGACTTGCCGACGTCGTGCATCTCGACCAGTGGCGTGCCGGCCTTCAGGTCGGGCGCGGCGTGTTCGGTGATGGTGTCGGTCATCGTCGTCACTTCCTGCGCTCGGCGTAGTTCTTGACGTAGAGGTTGACCATCACGGCGAGCAGGAGCATCACGCCGAGGAAGGTCCGGAACCAGTTCGGGTCCCAGCCGGCGAAGACGATCCCCTGCGTCGTCATGCCGAAGATGAAGGCGCCGAGGGCCGACCCCACCGCCGAGCCGTAGCCGCCGGTGAGCAGGGCCCCGCCGACGACCGCGGCGATGATGTAGATGAACTCGTTGCCGATGCCGAGGCCGGACTGGACCGAGCTGAAGTTGAACAGCAGGTGCATCCCGAGGAACCAGGCCAGGAACGAGACGCCCATGAACAGGCCGATCTTGACCTTGCGCACCGGGACGCCGACCGCGCGGGCGCTGGCCGGGTTGCCGCCCGAGGCGGTGATCCAGTTGCCGGTGCGGGTCCGCAGCAGCAGCCAGGTGCCCACGGCCACGAACAGCAGCCACCACAGCACCGTGATCTTCACCGTCATGAAGCCGAGGTCGACGTCGGCGGCGAAGACCGTCCTGGCGGCGTCGAAGCCGTCGATGTCACTCACGTTGGGCGTCGCCACGGTGCCCGTGACGATCTTGGTGACGCCGAGGTTGACGCCCTGGAGGATGAAGAAGGTGCTCAGCGTGATGAGGAAGCTGGGTATCCCCGTCCGCACCACCAGGTAGCCGTTGACGAACCCGATGACCAGCGCGACGGCGAGGCTGAAGACGACGCCCACCCACATGTTCAGGCTGTACTGGTAGGAGAGCATCGCCGACGCGAGCGCGGCCGTGGTCACCGTGACGCCGGAGGACAGGTCGAACTCGCCGCCGATCATCAGCAGCGCGACCCCCACCGCGACGATGCCGATGGTCGAGCTGGCGTACAGCACGGTCGCGAAGGCGGGCAGCGTCCGGAAGGGCGGGGCCACCGCGTAGAAGAAGGCGAAGATCGCGATCGCGGCGGCCAGGGCGCCGACCTCGGGGCGCGCCAGCAGGCGGGAGACCAGCGACCGCTGGGGGCGCGACTGGACAGCGGCCGACGGCGGCGCCGCCGACGGGGGTGTCGCCACGGATGAGCTCATGTCTGCACTCCTGGAGGGAGGCGGGGGGAGCCGGGCGGCCCCGGCTCCCCCCGAGCGGGGTTACCGGGTGTTGTTGTTCGCGTACTCGACGATCGGGCCGATGTTCTCCTCGTCGACGATCGACGGGCCGGTGAGGACGGGGCCGCCGCCGCCGATGTCGTTGCCGTTGGTGATGTTCAGCCACAGCGCGGTGACGGCCATGTAGCCCTGCACGTAGGGCTGCTGGTCGACCGAGAACGCGATGTCCCCGCTCTGGATCGCCGCGGCGACGTCGGCGTTGAGGTCGAAGGTGACGATCTCGGCCTGGCTGCCGGTGTCGGACTTGGCCTGCTGCGCCGCGAGGGCGACCGGGGCGCCCAGCGTGACGACGTGCGTGATCGCCGGGTCCTGCTGGAGCTTGGCCCCGATCGTCTGCTGCACCGCGGGCAGGTCGGCGCCGGGGACGTTGATGTTCTCGGTGGTCGGGAAGGTCTTGGCCACGCCGGCGCACCGGGTCTCGAGGGCGATCTGCCCCTGCTCCTGGATCACGCAGAGGGCCTTGCCGCCGCCGTCCTCGGCGATGCGAGAGCCGACGGTCTGGCCGGCGAGGTCCTCGTTGGACCCGAAGTACATCGGCACGCCGTAGTTCTGGTAGTCGTTGATCCCCGAGTTGAAGGCGACGACGGGGATGCCGGCGTCCATGGCCGACCGCGCCGCCGGCCCGACCGCGTCGGGGAAGGCGAGGGTGACCGCGATGCCGTCGACGCCCTGGTCGACGGCGTTCTGGACGAGGGTGGCCTCCTCGCTGGAGTCCGGGTCGTTCGAGTAGTTGAGCGTGAGGCCGTGGGCGTCGGCGGCGGCCTCCGCGCCGGCGCGGATCTTGTCCCAGAAGGTGTCCCCCGGGGTCTCGTGCGTGATCATCGCGATGGTGTAGTCGCCCTGGTCCGCACCGCCGCCCTCGTTCCGGGCGCCGCCCTCGCTGCTGCACGCACTCGCGACCACGGCCGTCACGCTCACCGCCACCGCCAGCTGCAGCGACCTGCGGGTCCTCCTCATGGGCGTCTCCTCGTCGGGATGGCCACCCTGCTGGCGGCCGTCGGCCGGTCCAGACGCCGGACCCCCCGTCGCGACGACGTCCTTATGTCTGGACATAGTGACATGTGGAATGTGACATGGGGCACCAGGGGCGTCAAGGGTCCGGCGTGCCCCCGACCGGGACCGCCCGGTCCGCGCGGACCGCCACCCGCTCCCCCCGGGCGGCGGACTCCGCGATCGCGTCGAGCACGTCCGCCGCCCGCACCGCGCCGGCCAGGGTCGCGCCGTGCGGCTCGCCGGTCGCGGCCGCCAGCAGCGCGTCGCGGGCCTCGACGACCTTGAGGTCGTCGAAGCCCATCGGGTTGGCGGGCCCGGGCTGGAAGGCCGCGTACTCCCCCGCCCCGGGGCCGACCAGCACGGTGGTCACGGGCTGGTCCTGCGCGAGCGGGCCGCGGCTGACCTGCAGCTCGCCCATCCGGCGGAAGTCCCACGCCAGGCGCCCGGCGCTGCCGTGCACCTCGAAGCCGTAGGCGTTCTGCTCCCCCGCCGCCACCCGGCTGGCCTCCAGCGCCACCCGCGCGCCGGAGGACAGCCGCAGCAGCGCGGCGACGTGGTCGTCGTTCTCCACCGGCCCCGGGACGCCGCCGGCCGCCAGCGCGTGCCCCGACGTCGGCCCGGCCGGCCGGGGCCGCTGCGGCACGAACACCGCCGTGTCGGCGAGCACGGACTCGATCTCGTCGCTTAGCAGGTGGCGGACCAGGTCGACGGCGTGCGAGCCGAGGTCGGCGAGCACCCCGCTGCCGCCGCGGGCCCGCTCGTACCGCCAGGTCAGCGCCCCCTCCGGCGCGGCGGCGTAGTCACTGAGGAAGGCCACGCGCGCGTGGGTCACCCGGCCGATCTCGCCGGCGGCGACCATCTCCCGCGCCAGCGCGACCGCGGGCACGTTCCGGTAGCTGAACCCGACGACGCCCTGCACCCCCGCCGCCGCGGCCGCGCCGGCCACCGCGCGGGCGTCGTCGGCGGTCAGGCCCACCGGCTTCTCGATCCACAGGTGCCGGCCGGACCCCGCGACCGCGGCGCCGACCTCCCGGTGCAGCCAGTTGGGCGCGGTGACCGACACGAGCTCCACGCGCGGGTCGGCCAGCACCGCCCGCCAGTCCGTGGTCGCCGTCGCGAAGCCGTAGCGGGCGGCGGCGGCCTCGGCGCGGCCGGGGACGTCGTCGGCGACGGCGACCAGCCGCGGGACGACGGGCAGGTCGGGGAAGTGGTGCCCGACCCGGACGTGCGCGCGGGCGTGCACGGTGCCCATCCAGCCGAACCCGACGACCGCGACCCCGACCGGACGCCCGGTCCCCGGCCCGCTCCCGCCCACGGCACGCCCCCTCGGCCCCGTGAGTGGGAGCGAGCGTAGGCCCGGAGCGGCCCGCCGGGACCCCTCGGCGCCGCCGGGTCAGGGCCGCCGGGTCGGGGCCGCCGGGTCAGGAGCGGAAGAACAGCCGGACCGTGGTGCCGGCCGGCCCGGTGCGGACGGCGGCGTCGTCGGCCAGGCTCCACGCCAGCCACATCCCCCGCGCGCCGCCGGCGGGGTCGGGGGGCACGTAGCCGAGCGTCTCGTCGGCCAGGCCCGGCCCGCCGTCGGCCACCTCGACCACGAACGCGTCGCCGTCGGTCCAGGTCGACAGCTCCGCGAAGGGCGCGGCGCGCAGCGCGTTGACCAGCAGCTCGTGGGCGGCCAGGACGACGTCGCCCAGCCGCGCGCGCCGGCCGGCCGGCAGCAGCACGCTCAGCGCGCGGCGGCCCTGCGCCGGCGACGTCACGGGGAGGACGGCGGCGGCCGCGGGCCGCCGGGTCCAGGCCGGCTGCACCGCGCGGAGGAAGCCGGCCGGGTCCTCGTACGCCGGCTGGGGCACCGGGGCGGCGCCGTCCCAGGTCATCGGGTGGGTGCGCGCGACCGCCGCGAGGACGTCGGCGGGCAGCCGCTGGGCGTCGTGCAGGCACAGGCTGTAGTACGGCATCGTGTCGTAGCAGCGGTTGGCCACCGCCTCGAAGCGGCTCCACTGCCGCCCGTCCTCGCGGGCCAGCCACACCGGCTCGGCGGCCAGCCGCCAGCGCGGCGCCTCGGCGCGGAGGGCGCGCAGGTCGCGGTCGTAGGCCTGCAGCGTGCCGTGGCCGCCGCGCCACCAGGTCTCGGCGGCGGCGAAGACCGCCAGCCGGCCGAGGTCGGTCCCCAGCTGCCCGGCGAGCAGGCCGCGCACCCGCTCCCCGGCGACCACGAGCACCGGCTCGTCGCGGCGGAAGCCCTCGAGGAGGAAGGGCACCACCCGCTCGACCACCTCGGCGTCGGAGGAGAACACGAACCCCTCGTGGGCGAGGCCGGTGCCGTCCCAGTCACCGGTCGGGCGCAGCCAGGTCACGGCTGCTCCGGGAGGAGGCCGAACAGCTCCAGGCAGCGGCGCACGTTCCGGCGTGCCCCCACCGGCCGCAGCTCGATCCCGCGGGCGGCCAGCTCCCGCGCCGCGCCGGCCAGGGCCCGGGCGCCCGCGACGTCGAGGAAGTCGAGGTCCGCGAGGTCGAGCACCAGCTCGCCGGGGGTGTCGCCGGCGACGTCGACCAGGGCGGTCGCGACGTGTGCGGCCTCGGTGAGGTCCACCTCGCCGTGCAGCGACAGCCGGGGGCCGCGGCCGGAGAGGTGCGCCAGCGGCAGCCGGTCGCCGAGGTGCTGCAGCGGGTGGAGCACGGCGACCGGCCCGAGGGCCTCCACGCCCACCGATGCGTCGTAGAGGCACAGCGCGGTCATCGGGACCGCGCCCATGAGCTCGTCGGCGAGCTGCTCGTAGGCGTGCAGCAGGCGGCGGCCGGGCCGCCCGCCGCGGATCAGCTCGGTGACGTCCGCGGCCACCCGCAGGCCGGTGCGCCCCGCGGCGAGCGCCGCCCGCGTCGCCGCGCGGTAGTGCTCCACCTGCCCGGCCGGGGTGAGGCCGCCCGCGGAGGTGTAGCTGTCGCCGGTGGTCTGCAGGTCCAGCCGGCCGTCGGCGAGCAGCTCGTCCCGGTGCGGCAGCCCCGACACGGCGGCGAGCAGGGCCGACCGCGAGGGGCCGACCACGACCAGTTGCTCGTCGCGCCGGCGGCCCTCCTCGAGGAAGGGCACGACCGCCGCGGCCAGGTCGGCGCCGTCGCGGAAGGACCAGCAGGCGTGGTCCCCCGGCCGGAGTCCGGTCGGGGTGTCCAGACCCTGGAGGGCGGTCACCCCCGCGACGCTACCGACCGGGGACCCCGCTGTCAGGTCCCGGACGGATCCGTTCCGCGGCGGACACGACGGCGCCCCTCCGGCCGTCGACCGGAGGGGCGCCGTCCCGCGGGCGCCCGGGCTCACCGCGTGGGCACCGGGGGCTCCTCCCGCCCCGGGAGCCGGACCGGGACCACCGGCCGGGGTGTCGTCCAGTCCCGCTGCGGCTGCCGGTACACGCCCGCCCCGTCCTGCGGCCGCCGGGCGGCCCGGATGAACAGCCGCGCCCCGCCGGCGGTGAGCAGCGCGCCGACGACCAGGGCCGCCCACCCGATGCCGCCCAGCACGGGCGCCTCCGCGCCGATCCGGGCCTCGACGTCCACTCCCGGCGAGCCGTCGGCGTTCATCACCACGAACACCCAGTCGCCGCCGGCCGGGTCCCAGGTCACCGCCTGGGTGCCGGTCCCGGAGGCCTGCGCGGTCCAGAGGTCCTGCCCGGCGGGGGGCTCCGCCGGTGCGCCTCCCGGCAGCGGGTCGCCACCGGTCGCGGGCCCGTCGAAGCCCAGCCCGCCGACGACGGTCCGGGCGACGCCGTCGAGGTACCGCTCGGCGTCGTCCGCGGGGGCGATCCCCACGAAGACGTCGGCGGCGCCGGTCGCGGTCACCTCGAGGCGGGCGTCGCCCAGGGACTCCGGCAGCGGCAGCCAGTCCGGCGCGGCGGCCAGGTCGACGCGGTCGCTCACCAGGGCGGAGCCGTCGGAGCGGAACCCCTCCCACGGGGAGACGACGAAGCCGTCGGACCGCTCGTGGGCGTGCGCCCAGACGACGGTGCCGCCCCCGGCGGCCAGGGCGAGGCCGGGGACCAGGAGGAGGGCGCCGGCGACGCCGGCGCCGACGCGCCGGGCCCGGGTGGTCCTGCGGACGGGAGCGTGCCGGTCCCGCGGGGCCGGCCGGCCGGGTGCGCGCTGGGTGTCCATGACGTCCCTCGTTCGCTGTCGGGGGGCCTGCTGTGTGCGGGACGAGCGTCGGCCCGGCGCCGGGGTGCGCACGAGCCCCGCGCGGGGGCGGTCCCGCTCCCGCGGGGGTGGTCCTCCCGGCGGCGCACCTCCCTCGCGCGAGGGACCCGCACGACTCCCGCGGGTCTCCCGCCCGGGCACCCGCCGGCGGGACGATGGGAGGTGTCGTCGTCGACCGCCGTGCCCCGGTCCGGGGCGCACGTCCGCCGCCCGTGGGCCGGCACCCGCACGGACGCGGTGCTCGCCGGCTGCGTGGCCGTCGTCGCGGTCGGCCTCGCCCTCGCCGTGCCGGCCGAGCCGCCGTACCAGCCGCCGGACGCGCTCACGCTGGCCGCCGCGGCCGCCGGCCCGCTGGCGCTGCTGTGGCGCCAGACGGCACCGCTGGCGTCCATGATCGGGACCGCCCTGGCCATCGTGGCGACGTCGGCCGCCGGCTCGCCGATCGACGTCCTGGCCTGGCCGGCGTGGTTCGCCCTGTTCAGCTGCTTCGCCGTCGGCGGCACCCGGCTCCGCGTGGCCGCCACCGTCGTCGCGGGGCTGGGCGTCGCCGGCTACGTGGCCCTCGACCGCGGCGATCCCCTGGACGCGCTGCCCTCGATCGCGCTGAGCTTCCTCGTCGCCACCGTCGCCGGGGTCCTCAGCAGCCGGATGGCCCGGGCGGTGGCCGCCGGGGCGTCGCGGGAGGCGGAGAGCCGCCGCCGGGCGCTGGCGGCCGAGCGTCTGCTCGCCGAGGAGCGCGGCCGGCTGGCCCGCGAGCTGCACGACTCGCTGGGACACACGGTCAACGTGGTGGTCCTGCAGGCCGGGGTCGGGCGCCGGGTGTTCGCCGCCAACCCGGCCTACGCGCAGGAGGCGCTGGCGTCCATCGAGTCGGCCGGGCGGTCGGCCCTCGACGAGCTCGGCCGGCTGCTCCGGGTGCTCGGGCCCGACGGCGGCGGGGCCCCGGAGCCGTCCGCGCCGACGCCCGCCGACCTGGCGGCGATGGCCGAGCGGGTCCGCGCGACCGGCCGCGAGGTGGAGCTGCGCGCCGACGGCGCCGAACTGCCCGCGGGGACCGCCCGGGCGGTGTACCGCATCGTGCAGGAGGCGCTGACCAACGCCGTCCGTCACACGCCGGGTGGCCGGATCCGGGTGGAGGTGCGGCGCACCGGCCCGCAGGTCCTGGTCGAGGTCCTCAACGAGTGCGAGCCGGCGGCCGCCCCGGTGCCCGGGCACGGGCTGGTCAACATGCGGGAGCGGGCGCGGCTGGCGGGCGGCGAGCTCGAGGCCGGGCCGGTGGACGGCGGCTTCCGCGTGCGCGCGGTGCTGCCCGTGGCCGCGGAGGTGCCGTCGTGATCCGGGTGCTGCTGGCCGACGACGACGTCCTCGTGCGCAGCGGGCTGCGGGCGCTGCTCGACGCCGAGGAGGACCTCACCGTCGTCGGCGAGGCGGCCGACGGCCGGGAGGCGGTCGAGCGGGCCCGCACGCTGCACCCGGACGTGGTGCTCATGGACGTCCGCATGCCGCGGCTGGACGGCGTCGCGGCGACCCGGGAGATCACCTCGTGGCCGCGGCGGCCCCGGGTGCTCGTCCTGACCACCTTCGACCTCGACGAGGTGGTCGACGACGCCCTGGAGGCCGGCGCCGACGGCTTCCTCCTCAAGCGGGCGACGCCCGAGCAGCTCGTCGACGGCATCCGCACGGTCGCCACGGGTGACGCCCTCGTCGCGCCGGCCGTCACCCGGCGGCTGCTCGCCGCGTACGCCGGCCGGCGCGCGCCCGACCGGGAACGGCTGCGGCTGGCCGCGCAGCTGACCGGGCGGGAGGCGGAGGTGCTGCGCGCCATGGCCGACGGGCTGTCCAACGCCGAGATCGCGCGCCGGGTGTGGCTGTCGCCGGAGACGGTCAAGACGCACGTGAAGGCGATCCTGGCCAAGCTCGGCGTCCGCGACCGCACGCAGGCCGTCGTGTGGGCCTACCGGACGGGGTTCGTCGACCCGTCGGCGGCCGGGGTGCGGCCCGAGGGCCCCTGACCCGCGCCCCTCAGGCGGGTGCGGCCAGCCGGACGGCGTCGACGGCGACCAGGGCGCCGAGCTCGTCGGCGACCATCCAGATGTCGGCGATCCGGCCGCCGTCGAGGGTGAGGACGTCGACCACCCGCAGCCACAGGTCCCGCCCGGTGGGCGGCAGCGGGCCGGCCGCGGTCTGCAGCGGCCCGACGTGCCGACCGCCCATCCGGAAGGCGAGCGCGACCCGGTCGCCGTCCTCGACCACGGCGACGACCTGCCGCTCCACCCGTTCGAAGGTCCCCTGCACCGCCCGGGCGCGGGCGACGAGGTCGGCGGCGGTCAGCGGCCGGCCGTTGACCGTGACGGGGTCGGTGTAGACGGCGCGGAACGCCTCCTCCGCGGCGGGTCCCCCGGGCAGCGGCTCGGTCCACAGCCGCAGCAGCCGGTCGACGTCGAAGGCCATCGGTCCGTCACCGCCGGGAGCGCAGGATCATCCCCAGGAGAACGCCGATCAGCAGCACGATCGTGAGGATCAGCCACAGCGGCGCCGAGACGTCGACGGTGAACAGGTCGACGGTGACCCGGTCGCGGTTCTGCACGATGAACGCGACCGTCACGACGGCGAGGACCAGCGCGAGGACCTGCCCCGACCGGATCCGGCGCCGGGCCGGCCGGGTCGACGGGGCCGCGGGCGGGGTGCTGGCGGGTGACGTCTTGGCCATGGGGTCCTCCGCCGGTCGGGAGTCGCACGGACGAGGCCGGACGCGCCACCGTCCCGCCGAGGCGGCGGGCGACGCCTCACCCCGGACGGACGAGGCAGGACCGGCCGGGAGCGGCGCCCGACGACCGGCGACCGGACGGCGGCGCGCGACCGCGCGACCTCCGCCCGGCGGCCGGGGACAGGCCGGCGACGAACACCAGCGAGCCGTCGAGGTGGCTGACCGAGCGGTACTGCTCCCGCACCGGGTCGGGGTTCACCGCCTCCGACGCGGAGATCGCGAGCAGCGCCGGGCCCACCAGCCCGGCCAGGCGCCGGGACCGTTCGTCGGCCGCGGCGTCGGCCGGACGGCGCCCGGCCCGGGCCCGGGCCGGGCGCCGCGTCCTCCCCGCCCGGGTCAGGTCCGGACGACGAGGGTGTGCGCGGCCATGTCCCCGAGCCGCTGCCGGCGGGGGTTGGAGAGGGCGACGACGAAGGCCACCAGGTAGCCGAGGAGGCCGTCGACCACCCGCAGCACGGTGCGGATCGCCGCGGCGGCGTAGCCCGGCGGCGTGGCGCCGGTCCGCTCGTCGATGACCCGGATCCCGGTCGCCATCTTGCCCAGCGTCTGCCCGAGCCCGCCCTCCATGAGGACGAAGTAGGCGGCGGCCACGAGGACGTACAGCAGGGTGGCCCACGGCGGGGCGTCGGACACCCACTCCCAGGGGCCCACCTGCTCGATCGAGTCGGTGCCGGCGGCGAGCAGGGTGTAGGCGCCGCCGATGACCACGCCGTCGATCAGCGTGGCGACGACGCGGCGGCCGGTGACGTGGACGTCGGTGGTCGCGGCGTACGGGGGGTGGAGCGCCGTCATGGCTGCCTCCTGCGGGGTGCGGGACGGACCGCCCCAGCCTCGCGGGGCGGCCCGGCCCGGCCCCACGCCCGGACGGCCCGGGCGCGCGGGGCCCTTCGGCCCCGGGTCAGTCCCGCACGCGCAGCAGGACCTTGCCGGTGGCGCGGCGCTCGTCGAGCTCGGTGACCGCGGCCGCGGCGTCGGCGAGGTCGTGCACCGTGCCGAGCACCGGCTGGAGGCGGCCCTGCTCGAGCAGCGGCAGCAGGTCGGCCCACTGGTCGCGCACGAAGCCGGGGTCGCCCGTCCAGAACGCGCCCCAGCCGACGCCGACCACCGAGACGTTGTTGAGGAGCAGCCGGTTGACCTTGACCGTGGGGATCTCGCCGCCGGTGAAGCCGAGCACCAGCAGCCGGCCCTCGCGGCCGAGGCTGCGCAGCGAGTCGGTGAACCGGTCCCCGCCGACCGGGTCGGCGACGACGTCGACGCCGCGGCCGCCGGTGAGCTCCTTGACCCGCTCGCGGAACCCGTCGGCGAGCACGACCTCGTCGGCGCCGGCGGCGCGGGCCACCTCGCCCTTGGCCTCGCTGGACACCACCGCGAGCACCCGCGCGCCGTAGGCCTTGGCGAGCTGCACGCCCGCCGTCCCCAGCCCGCCGGCGGCGCCGTGCACGAGCACCGTCTCGCCCTCGCGCAGCTGCCCGCGCCGGCGCAGCGCGAAGTGCATGGTCAGGTAGTTCATCGGCAGCGCGGCGCCCTGCTCGAAGGAGACCGCGTCGGGCAGCGGGAAGACGAAGCCCGGGTCGGCCGCGGCCACCTCGGCGAAGCCGCCGAAGCCGGGGAAGGCGGCCACCCTCTGGCCGGCGGTGAGCCCGCTGCCCTCCGGGGCGCTGCGCACCACGCCGGCCACCTCGCTGCCGGGCACGAACGGCACCGGCGGCTTGAGCTGGTACTCGCCGCGGCTGAGCAGCACCTCGGGGAAGGTCACGCCGGCGACGTGCACGTCGATCACGACCTTGCCGTCGGCGTCGGGCTCGGGGACGTCGGCGACGGAGATGGCCGAGGGGCCGTCGAGGCGGGTGATCTGCGCGGCGCGCACGGGTCCTCCTGGGGGCTCGGGAGACGGTGCGGCGAGTGTGTCAGAGCACGCCCGCGGCCCCACCGGCCGCGGCGGGTGCCCCCGCGGTCCCTACGTGCCCGCCGTCCCGACGGGCACGTCGAGCTGCACCTGCCCGGCCTCCTGGAAGGCGAACGTGACCTGCACGGTGTCCGTGGTGGTGATGTCGGCGGTCACGTCGTCGAGCTGCATCCGCGCCTGGCCCTGCGTGGCGTCGACCGAACCGTCGGCGGGCAGGTCGATGCCGTCGGGACTGCTGTCGCCCTGCTCGTCGAGGAGCGCGACCGACCCGGCCGAAGGCGTGCTCACCGAGACCAGCCGGTCGTCGGTGTCCCCGTCGTTGGTCAGCGCGCCGCGCAGGGCGACCGAGTCGCCCGCCGCGATCGTCGCGTCGGCGTCGAGGTACACGTCGCTCAACGCGACCTGCCCGACCGAGCCGTCGACGCCCGGGGTGTCCGGCACCTCCTGGGTGGTCTCCGCGTCCTGCCCCGTGCCGCACGCGGCCGCGAGGAGGACGAGGACCGCCGCGCCGGTCGCCGTCCCGAGGGGTGTGCGTGCTCCGGTCCGCTGCTCCACGGTCTCCTCCAGACGTCGGGGCGGAGCGTCGCCGTGCTCCCTGCTGCCGGTCGCGCGCCGGGTCCGGGCTCAGGCGCCGGGGGTGGCCTGCAGGTCCTCCCGCCGCCGGACGCGCACCGCGCGGAACGGCCGCCCGTGCGCCGGCTCCTCGACCCAGTCGACGGTGACCACCTGCCCGGCGCGCAGCACGCCGCCGGCCGGGTCGACGGCGGCAGCGTCGGCCCAGCAGTCGCCCGCCAGGCCGGGTACCTCGACGACGGCGCCACGCGCCTGCTCGTCCCAGCGGACCACGGTGCCGGTGGACGTCCCCCTGCGCGTCATGCAGCGAGGGTGCGGGCCGCGGCGCCCCGTGGCAACGACGTGCTCCCGCGCACATCCCGGACGCCCGGGGCCCCGGCGGGCGTTGCACGTTCCATGAGCACCCCGAGCACGACCACCGAGCGGGCCCCCGGCACGGCCGGCCCGCTGACGGAGGCCGTCCTCGCCGACGGCACGCCCGCCCTGATCTGGCCGCTGCTGGACACCGACGGCGAGGCGCTGCGGGCCGGGTACGCCGAGCTCTCGCGCGAGTCGCGCCGCTCCCGCTTCCTCACCGACCTGCCCGAGCTCTCCGACTCCCTGCTGCGGCTGCTGGTCGACGGCGTGGACGGCGTCGACCACGTCGCCGTCGTCCTCACCGCCTTCCCGGCCGAGGGCGGTGCGCGCCCGGTGGGCGTGGCCCGGCTGGTGCGCTGGCCGGGCGAGCCGGGGACGGCGGACGTCGCGGTCACCGTGCTCGACGCCTGGCAGGGCCGCGGCGTGGGCCGGGCGCTGCTGGACGCCGTGCTCGCCCGCCGGCCCCGCGACGTCGTCCGGCTGCGCACCAGCGTGGCCGCGCACAACCGCTCCTCGCTGGGGATGCTGCGCCGGGCCGGGTCGATGACCGTGCGGCACGCAGGCGGCGGCGAGCTCACCGTCGAGGTCACCGACCTGCCCCCGGTCCCCTGACTCCCGGTGCGCTGACCCCGGGTGCGCCGGCGGCGGGCGCCCGCCGGTCCTCGCCCAGCACGCCCTGGGCCGCGAGCCGCCCGCTGCGCCCTCCCCCGGCGCCGCGCAGCACGACCGCGATGCCCACGGCGACCACCGCGCCGGTGGCGGGCCCGAGCAGGTAGGCCCACCACGCCGTCCAGTCGCCGAGGACGAGGGCCGGGCCCAGCGACCGGGCGGGGTTCATGGAGGCGCCGCTCACCGGTGAGCCCCACAGCCCGGCCAGGGCGATGTAGCTGCCGACGCCGACCGCCGCGATCGGCCCCAGGTTCTGCGGCCCCGAGGACACGCCGAGGATCACGCTGACCAGCCCGACGGTGAGGACGACCTCCCACAGCATCGCCGTGGTGACCCAGATCCCCGGGCCGGGCAGGGTGAGCCCGGCGCTGCCCTGCCGGCCGACCAGGGCCCACAGCAGCAGGGTCGCGAGGACGGCGCCGAGGAACTGGGCGACGACGTAGGCGGGCACCCGCCGGAACGGGAAGTCGCCGCGCAGCGCGAACGCGATGCTCACCGCCGGGTTCAGGTGCGCCCCCGAGACGCAGCCCATGGACAGGATGACCGCCGTGACCATGAGCGCCGGGGCGACGACCAGCGCGCCGTAGGGCACGGCCGACCCGCCGAAACGGGCGTTCACCATCCCCCCGCCGACGGCCACGAGCACCAGCAGGAAGGTGCCGAACAGCTCGGCGAACAGGCGCCGTCCCTCCTGGCGGCGGTCCCAGAAGTCGAACTCGTCGAGCATCGAGTCGGGCGTGCCCATGGCGCGCAGCAGGCGCCGCTCCGGGGGTGCCGTCGTGCCGCCGGCCATCGCCCACCTCCGTGCACCGGTCCGACGACGACCGTGGCCGCCCACGCGCCCGCGGACACCGTCCGCGCGGGACGATCCTGCGGCCGCGACTCATCCGGTCCGGGCGACGTGCGGGCGGGCGCACCGGACGAGGCTGCGCCTGCCGGGACGCCCGTCCCGGCGGCGCGCCGCGCCCCCGCGCGCGGCCGTCGCCGCCCGTCGACCGAACAGGTGGTGGCCATGACGACGACCGACCGTCCCGTCGTCCCCGACGGGCTCCCCCGGCTCCGTGCGGGGTGGCACGCGTCGCCGGAGCAGGGCGCGTGCCTCATGGAGTACGTCTCGGTGCTCGCCGGGGCCTCCTTCGACGACCACCCCCGCTGCACCGACCCCACGCTGGCCGCGCTGGCCCGGCTGGTGAACGACGCCTCCACCGATGACGGGCGGCCGCTGCTCGCCGCCTTCGCCCCGGCGCTGGCCGGCACCGCGCGGTTCCGGGACGCCCGCCGCACCGCCGCCGTCGTCCACGCCGCGGTGCGGGCCGCCGCCGCCGCGGCGGAGCACCCGGCCGTGCTGCGCCGGCAGCTGGCCCGCGCCGGGCGCCGGTGCGCCCGGGTCGCCGGTACCGGGCCGTGGGCCGACCTCGCCCGGCGGCTGGACCCGCTGTACCGGCAGGGGCCGGGGCGGCACCTCCTGGAGGCGGCGGTCGCCGCGCTGCGGGACCTGCCCGGACCGCGGCGGGACGCCGCCCTGCGGGCGACGCTGGGCGCGGCGATCGCGGCCGCCCGCGCCCCGGTCGCCGGCGGGCGGCAGGCGCCGGTTCAGGTGCTGGTTCAGGTGCCGGGGCCCCGGCCCGACCAGGTCCAGGCGTAGCGGCCGTCGTCGGAGGCGGTGCCGGCCTCGCCCAGCTCGAGCGGGCGGAACGTGTCGACCATGACCGCCAGCTCGTCGAAGCGCTCCGCGCCGAGCGACCGCTCGACCGCGCCCGGCTGCGGGCCGTGGGAGTGCCCGCCCGGGTGCAGGCTGACCGACCCCCTGCCGATCCCGGAGCCCCGGCGCGCCTCGTAGTCGCCGTCGACGTAGAACATGACCTCGTCGGAGTCGACGTTGGAGTGGTGGTAGGGCACCGGCACGGCCAGCGGGTGGTAGTCGACCTTCCGCGGCACGAAGTTGCAGACGACGAAGTTGGTGCCCTCGAACACCTGGTGCACCGGCGGCGGCTGGTGCACCCGGCCGGTGATCGGCTCGAAGTCGGCGACGTTGAACGCGTAGGGGTAGAGACAGCCGTCCCAGCCGACGACGTCGAAGGGGTGCTCCGGCGTCACGTGGACGGTGCCGGCCAGCCCGCCGGGCCCGGGGCCGCGGTGCTTGACGTACACCTCGACGTCGGTGCCCTCCGCCAGCAGCGGCACGTCCGGGCCGCGCAGGTCGCGCTCGCAGTAGGGCGCGTGCTCGAGGAACTGCCCGTACCGGGACAGGTACCGCCGGGGCGGCGCGATGTGGGAGTTGGCCTCGATCGCGTAGGTGCGCAGCGGCTCGTCGCCGGTGGGCACCCAGCGGTGGGTGGTGGACCGGGGGACGACCACGTAGTCGCCGGGGCCGGCCTGCAGCGCGCCGAACACCGTCTCCACGGTGGCGGTGCCGCGCTCGACGAACACGCACTCGTCACCGACCGCGTTGCGGTAGCAGGGGCTGGGCAGCGACGAGACCGCGTAGGAGATGCGGACGTCGGCGTTGCCCAGCACCAGCCGCCGGCCGGTGACCGGGTCGACCCCCTTGTGCTCCTCGCCGGGGAACAGGTCGTGCAGCCGGAGGTGCCGCGGCACCAGCGGCGCGTTCGGCGTCAGCGTCTGGTCGGGCAGCTCCCAGGGGCGGGCGTCGACCAGCGCCGAGGGCAGGCCGCGGTGGTAGAGCAGCGAGGAGTCGCTGGAGAAGCCCTCCTCCCCCATCAGCTCCTCGGCGTACAGGCCGCCGTCGGGACGCCGGAACTGCGTGTGCCGCTTGGGCGGGACCTCGCCCACCCGCCGGTAGTACGCCACCGTCACTCCTCTCCCGGGGCGGCGGGGACGGCCGTCTCCGCCGCCGCGACGTTCAGAAGTTGCCGCGCTTCTCCTGCTCGCGCTCGATGGCCTCGAAGAGTGCCTTGAAGTTGCCCTTGCCGAAGCCGAGCGAGCCGTGCCGCTCGATGAGCTCGAAGAACACCGTCGGCCGGTCGCCGGTGGGCGTGGTGAAGATCTGCAGCAGGTAGCCGTCCTCGTCGCGGTCGACGAGGATCCCGCGGGCCTGCAGCTCCTCGATCGGCACGCGCACCTCGCCGATGCGGGCGCGCAGCTGCGGGTCCTCGTAGTAGGAGTCCGGCGTCGCGAGGAACTCCACGCCCTCGGCGCGCATCGCGTCGACGGTGGCGACGATGTCGTTGGTGGCCAGCGCGACGTGCTGGGCGCCGGGGCCGCGGTAGAACTCGAGGAACTCGTCGATCTGCGACTTCTTCTTGCCCACCGCCGGCTCGTTGAGCGGGAACTTCACCCGGTGGTTGCCGTTGGCGACGACCTTGCTCATCAGGGCGGAGTAGTCGGTGGCGATGTCGTCGCCGATGAACTCCGCCATGTTGGTGAAGCCCATGACCCGGTTGTAGAAGTCGACCCAGCGGTCCATGGCGCCGAGCTCGACGTTGCCGACGACGTGGTCGACCGCCTGGAACAGCCGCTTCGGGCGCCCCGGCCGCGGCCGGTGGGACGACGTCCGGGCGACGTAGCCGGGCAGGTGGGGGCCGGTGTAGCGGGAGCGGTCGACGAGGGTGTGCACGGTGTCGCCGTAGGCGCCGATGGTGGCCAGCCGGACGGTGCCGTGCTCGTCGGTGAGGTCGTGCGGCTCGGCGACGACGGTCGCGCCCTGGGCGCGGGCGTGGGCGACGCACCGGTCGACGTCGGGCACGGCGAGGGCGATGTCGACGATGCCGTCGCCGTGCGCGCGGTGGTGGTCGGCGCGGGGGCTGGCGGGGTCGTAGGCGCCGGTGACGACGAAGCGGGCGGCGCCGGAGCGCAGCACGTAGGCGCGGTGGTCGCGGTTGCCGGTCTCGGGGCCGGAGTAGGCGACCAGCTCCATGCCGAAGGCGGACTGGAGGAAGTGCGCGCTCTGCACGGCGTTGCCGACGACCCACACCAGCGCGTCCCAGCCCGTGACCGGGAACGGGTCGGCCGACTCGTCGTACTGCACCAGGCCGACCAGCTGCTCCAGCTGCCGCAGGTCGAGGCCGGCCAGGCGCTCCTCGTCGTTGAGGGTCTGCTCGATCGACACGGGAGGCCTCCTCTGCGCGGGGACGTGGGGGAAGCCCACTGCGGGAGGCCGTCCTGTGCAACCCTGACCGCTGGTGCTGGTCCGGCTGCACCGCTGGCCCAGCGGACCGGCCCATCGACTGGGCAGACTGCGCAGCTCGCACCCCGGGAGGACGCATGCCGCTCGACGCGCTGGACGTCGCGGTGCTGGAGGCGCTGCGGGCGCACCCGCGCGCCGGCGCGCTGGAGTTGTCCCGGCTGCTCGGGGTGGCCCGGGCGACGGTCACCGCCCGCATCGCGCGCCTGGAGGAGTCGGGCGTGGTCACCGGCTACGGGCCGGACGTCGACGTCGCGGCGGCCGGGTTCGGCGTCCAGGCGTTCGTGACGCTGGAGATCGCGCAGGGCGCGATCGAGGCGGTCCGCGCGGACCTCGAGGCCATCCCCGGCGTGCTGGAGGCGCACGCGACGACGGGCAGCGGCGACGTGCTGTGCCGGGTGGGCGCGGCGTCGCACGAGGCGCTGCAGCAGGTGCTGGTCGACCTCAACCGGTCGCCGTCGGTGGTCCGGTCGACCAGCGTCGTCGCGCTGTCGGAGCTGGTGCCGCGGCGGACCCTGCCGCTGCTGCGGACCGGGGCCGCCCCGGACGCCGGCCGCTCCCGGATGCCCCGCGCCTGACCGCCGCCCCGGCGCCGGCGCGGCGTCAGGCGGTGGCCTCCCCGGCCGCCGCGGCCCAGGTGTGCCGGCGCCCGGTGCCGGTGCGGACCACCGTGACCGGGCACGGCGCGTGGTGGACCAGCTGGTCGCTGGTCGACCCCAGCAGCAGCCCGGCGAACCCGCCGCCGCCGCGGGCGCCGACGACGAGCAGGTCCGCACCGCCGGCCGCCTGCACCAGGGCCGCGGCCACCGGGCCGTGCACCGCGTGCGTGCGCACCCGCACCGCCGGGTCCAGGCCGGCCGCGGCGACGCAGCGCTCCAGGTCGTCGCGGACGGCCCGCTCGGAGTCCTCGAGCGGCGGCACGTAGCCCGGTTCCCAGGTCGCCGGACGCGGCGCGGTGGTCAGGCTCCACGCCCGCAGCACGTGCAGCGGAAGCCCGGTCCGCCCGGCCAGGCCGGCCGCCCACACCAGCGCCTCCTGGGCGCCGGCGGAGCCGTCGTGCCCGACGAGCACCCCTCCGTCGATGGTCACGGACTCGCACACCTCGGCCACCGGCCCGGTCCCTCCTCGCGATCGGCGCCCCGCACGGCGCCCGCCGGTCGCGGGCGGGCAGCGGCGCCGCGTGGGGCTGTCGCGGCGCCGTCACACGGGCAACTGCCCACCGGCCCGCGGAGTTCCGCGGACGGGGACCACGGACGTCCCGCGGCCCCCGCCGCGTCGCGCCGGTACTCAGACGGCCGGGCCGGTGGAGGCCGGCGTCGCCTCCTCGCCGTCCCGGTCCACGCGGGAGCAGGAGGCCTCCTCCAGCGCCGCCGGGCGAGGGTCTGCGGGGCGATGCCGAGGTCCTCGGCGACGGCGGCCGGGTGCGGCACGGGACGAGGTGCCGGTCCCGTCGGTGCGCTGACGTCGTCCCGCTCCCCGTGCGTGGGCGCGCCGCGGCGTGGGTACGCGGGCACCGTCAGGGAGCCGGGACGACACGGGTTCCGGCCGTGTCCGGCGGCGCGGGCGGGCGCCGGACACGGCCCGGCGCCGGGGACGGGACGCATGGACGGGACGACGTGGGCGCACCGGCCGCCGCCCGCCCCGAGCGCCCGGGCCGCCACGGTGTGGCGCGTGGAGGTGCGCACCGCCGCCGAGCTGACCCGGATGCGGCTGCGCGGTGCGCTGGCCGCCGACGGGCTGCCCGAGGGCACCGGTGAGCGGCTGCTGCTCGCGGTGGAGGAGCTCGTGTCCAACGGCCTGCGGCACGGGCGGCCGCCGGTGACCGCCGCCGTGACCGCCGACTGCGGCTGGCTGATCGAGGTGTCGGACGCGGCCGGCGACTGCCCGCCGGTCCCGGCGGTCGACCGGGACGCGGCGGCCGGCGGGATGGGACTGCCGATGGTGGCCCGGCTGTCGGCCGCGCACGGCTGGCACGCCGACGGCGACCGGAAGACCGTCTGGGCGTGGCTCGGCGCCCCCGCGCCGCCCGTGCTGCTGCCGCCCGAGCGGGTGGCGCGGGCCACCCAGCGGGCCCGCGAGCTCGGCGGGCTCCTGGCCGACACCGACACCCGGCTCGCCGCGACCTTCGACCGGCTGACCGCCGAGGCGACGGGGCGCGGCCGGGCCGACCGCGCCGACACCTACCGCACCGTCGCCCGGCGCATCCGGCGCGACGCGGCGCAGGGCCGGCGGGCCGCGCGCCGGCCCTGACCCCCCGCGCCGACCGCACCGCCCGCGCGCGGTCAGGCCGGCGACGGGCGGCGCTTGTCCGGCTTCGTCCGGGTCTCCGGTGCGTTCCGCGGCGCGGGAGGAGCCGGCTCCGCCCAGCTCTCCGCGGCGGTCGGCACCTCCGCGTCCGCGCGGTCCTCCTGCGACGCGGGGGCCGCGCCGCGCGAGGTCGGCCACTTCAGCTCGAGCTCCAGCTCGATCTCGTCGCCGTCGACCTCCACCTCCAGCTCGCAGCGGAGCCGGTCCCCGACCGACAGCTCGACGGTGCTGGTCCCCAGCCGGACAGCGACCTCGCCGTCGTCGGAGTCCAGCCCCTCCGCCAGCGACCGGAGGAGGCGGGCGACCTCCGGGCGGCTGAGCGTCAGTTCCTGCTCGATCTTCACGTCGGCCACGGCCCTCTCCGTCCTCCCGGGCGCGCCGCACGGTGCACCGCACCTGGGGACCACGGTGGCACGCCGGGCCGGTGGCGTCGACGGTCCCGGGACCCGGCATCCGGACGACCCGGTCCTCCACCCCTCCGGGATGAGTCCGCCACGGCGATCCGGCGGGACCGTGTCGGCCATGGACGACGCAGCAGTGCGTGTGGCCCCTCGCAGGAGCGACTCCAGGATCACGGGGTGGCACCGGGACGCGGCACGCTTCCTCGCCGGCTGCATCGGCACCGGGGCCGTGCTCGGGGCCGCGGTGGCCGCCGCACGCGGGCCGCACGACTGAGCCCGGGGGGGGTGCCGCGCCGGCGCCCGGCCGGACCGTGCCGTTCAGAGGCCGGCCGGCCCGTCGTCGTCCGGCCGCGTCCCGGCCCGCCCCTCCGGGTCGTCCCCGGCGGACGAGGCGCCGCCGACCGGCCGGGCGGCTACCCGGCCAGCAACCGGTCGGCGTACTCGGGGAACCACTGCCCGGCCGGCGGCTCACCCCGCCCGCACTCGCCGTCGGAGTCACCGGGCTGCTTGATCCACAGCAGCGCGTCGACCCGCTCGATGCCGGTGTCGGTCGTGGGCGGCTCCCCCAGCCGCATCCCCGGGGGGTTGCACCAGGCGGAGTGGTCGCCGTCGCCGCCGCCCGGCGGGGGGCCGGCGCCGTTGCGGCTGGTGTCGACGACGAAGTGCGCGCCGCCGACCCGGTCGGACAGCTGCGTGCCGTACGCCGCCGTCGCCTCGGTCGTCTCGAAGTTGCTGGTGTTCAGCGCGAAGCCGTCGGCCTCCTCGACCCCGGAGGCGAGCAGCGCGTCGGCGAGGGCGTCCTGGTCGTCGATCCAGCTGGCGTTGCCCGCGTCGACGTAGACGGCGGTCTCGGGCTGGCGCCCGAGGATGCGCACGGCCTCGCGCAGCATGCTGTAGCGCTCGTCGGCGGACTGGGAGCCGGCGCAGCCCTCCAGCGCGTGCGGGATGGCGTCGGGCTCGAGGACCACGACGGCCGGGGCGTCGCCGATGCCGGCCGCCAGCGAGCCCAGCCAGTCCAGGTACTCGTCGACGTCGGCGGCGCCTCCGGAGCTGTACTGGCCGCAGTCCCGCTGCGGCAGGTTGTAGGCCACCAGCAGCGGCACCCGCTCGACCTCCCGGGCCGCGGCGGTGAGCTCCCGCACGGTGCGGTAGGGGTCCACCCCACCGGCGAGCCAGGTGCCCGTCGGCCGGTCGGCGATCCGCCGCAGCCGCTCCGCCGTGGCCTCGTCGCCCCGCTCGGTGGCCGCCGCGACCGCCTGCCCGGCGGTGCTGGCCGGGTTGGTGTAGAGGACGTTCCAGGCCAGCGGGTTGCCCTCACCGCCGGGCTGGTCCAGCCCGGCGGGGCTGTCGGCGGGGGCGCCGGCCGGGGCCGGCGGGTCGCCCGCGCCGCAGCCGGCCAGCACGGCGACGGCGGCCAGCGCGGCCGCGATCCGGCCCCGCGTCGTCCGGCCCCGCCTCATCGGACCTGCACCCAGCGGGCCACCGACGGCACGCCGTCGGCGTCGACCAGGAAGAGCATGTACCAGCCCGCCGGGGTGAGCCCCTCGGCCGGGTCCAGCGTCAGCTGCAGGTCGCAGGCCGCCCCCTCGCCGGGACAGGGACCGGACACCTCCAGCGCGACCGACCGCTGCTCCACGTCGGTGACGTGCGTCACCGCCGACGGGCGCATGAGCCGGGCCGCGGTCACCGCACCGGTCGCCCGCACCGGGAACGTCGTGCCCCGCTCGACCTCGGCCGGCGCCCCCGTGACCCGCGGGCGCTCGCCGCCGGTGTGCAGGTACGGCGGGGTGTAGATCTCCACCCGCGTCTCGAACGTCCCCGGGCGCGTGTTCTCCGCGTCGGCGTACAGCGGGTCCGAGCCGAGCGTGACCACCCGGCCGTCGGGCAGCAGGAGCGCCTCGGAGTGGTAGTTGCGGCCGACCTCGTTGGGCGCGGCGGCGGCCATGGTGTTGGTGCCGGCGTCGTAGAGGACCGGGGTGTGGGTGTCGCTGTCCCCGTTGCCGCGGTAGCCGGTGCTGCCGCCGGTGAGCAGCACCCGGTCGTCGGGCAGGACCACCGTCGAGACGTACCGCGCCGGAGCGGGCAGGTCCGGCGCCGGGGTCCAGTGGGCGTCGTGGGTGTCGGCGTCGATGACGTCGACCCGCGCGGTGCTGCCCTCGCCCTCCCCGACCTCACCGCCGCCGGCGATGAGCACCTCCTGCTCCTGCGCGGGCGGCAGCAGCACCGACGACGACGTCTCGTTCATGTGCGGGTCGCGCAGCCCGGGCACCGGGTCGAAGGAGTTGTCCGTCAGGTCCCAGTAGCCGGGCGTGCGGCCCTCCGTGGCCGGGCCGTAGCCGGCGTTGGACGAGGTGTAGAACAGCCGGTCGTCGGCCAGCCGCAGCAACGCGGGGTAGGTCGGGAAGTAGCGGAACAGCTCGGGCCGCTCGCGCCACTGCCCGCTGGCCCGGTCGAACACCTCGACCTCGCCGGCCGAGGGGCGGCCGTACTCGTCGAGCCCGCTGACCGCCATGACGTCGCCGCCGGCCACCGGGACGAGCGTCGGGTACCAGCGGGAGTGGTTCAGGTCGCCGACCCGCTCGTAGCGCTCGGTGGTGACGTCGAAGACGTAGGAGTCGGGGATGCCGCGGTACTCCTGCTTGTCCAGGGTGATCGTGTCGGCGATGCCGTAGACGTCCTGGGCCTGCCGGCCGGCCAGCCCCTCGACGGCGAACTGCGCGCCGCCGCGGACGACGGGGTCCTCCCCCTCCTGCAGCGCCTCGACCCACACCGTCGTCTCCGACGCCGTGTGCATGGGCTCGCCGTCCATCACGTGCTGGACGGCGGGGGTGACCAGCGCCTGCGCCGTGGCCCGGTAGCGCTGCCCGTCCTCCCCGACGAAGACGGTGCCCTCCTCGAGGGTCGCCGTCAGGGTCGGGTCCTCGTTCTTGACGGTCATGACCCCGGCGGCGTGCGTGACGTCGTCGGCGAGCACCTCGTACCGGCTGGTGCCGCCGGCGATCAGGACGTTGCCGTCGGGCAGCTGCGCGTGGCCGCCGCAGAAGAGGTCCTCCGGCGTCTCGACGTGCTCGTAGGTGTCCGCGGCCGGGTCCCACAGCACGGTCTCGAAGGTCCCGGCGTCGAAGGAGGCCTGGTCGTTGCCGGACCCGGCGACGATGAGGACCTTGCCGGTGCGCAGCAGGACGGCGTGGACGGCCCGGACGCGGAACTCCTCCGGCAGCTCGACGGTCTCCCACGAGCCGTACCGCGCCGTGTAGTCGGGCCGGCTCTGCTGGTAGCCGGTGACCAGGTCGTCCACGGCCGCTCCGGCCACCTGCGCGTTCACGGTGCCGACGGCCAGTGCCGCGGTCGTGACGATCGCGACGTTGCGTGCGCGGCGGCGCCGGGGCGCCCTCCCGCCGAAGCCCTTCACCGCTGCTCTCCCCGGGTGCCTGTGGTGACCAGCTGCTGCTCGCCGGGCAGCGGTGGTGCGGGTGCGACGGTGTTGCCGCTGAAGCGGACGGTCTGCGGTGCGGTGGCGGGACGCGGCGCGGCGGCGGCCGGACGCGGCCGGCGGCGCTGCACGGCCCAGATGAGGACGGGCAGGAGGCAGGTGAGCAGCGCGAGCAGCGCCCAGCCGCGCATCGCCGGGTGGTCGTGGCCCAGCGGCACGGACGCGAGCAGCGCCGCGCCGAGCACGCCGCCCCAGGCGAGGTTCTTGCGGAACGTCGCGAGCCGGTCCGGGTTGCTGTCGTCGCCCTTCGGCGTGACCGCGAAGGGCACGTTCCGCCCCCGGACGGCGTCGGCCAGCGCCGTCACGTACACGGGCGCGGAGAGCACCGACACGAACATGCCCGACAGCCCCGAGGAGCCCTCCTCCTCGTGCGGCGACACGTTGTAGCGCCGGTTCCAGAAGTAGATGCCGACCTGCAGGGCGGCCGCGTTGACGTAGAGCACCGCCCACAGGTTCGCCGCCACGACCACGCCGCCCACCCCGGTGACGAGGTACAGGCACAGGTTGACCGAGCCGAGCACCCAGCTGACGGCGGCGGACGGGTAGTAGGACATCAGCAGCCCGTAGTGCAGGGCCCGCGCCGGGGACAGCCGGCGGACCCGCCGCCAGAACTGCCGCAGCACCACCTCGTCGGTGCCCCGGGCCCACCGGTTCTGCTGGACGAAGTAGTCGCTCCAGCTCGTCGGGCCCTCGCCCACGGCGAGCACGTCCGGGGTGTAGACGCTCTTCCAGCGCCGTCCGGTGTCGGGGTTGCGCGAGGAGTGGAGGACCAGCGACGTCGCGGTGTCCTCGGTGATGCTGTCGGCCAGGCCGCCGACGTCGGCGAGGGCCGAGAGCCGCACCGCGTTGTTGGTGCCCACGAACATCGCCGAGGTGCTGCGGTTGCCCGCCCGCTGCAGGACGGCGTGGAACAGGTACTGCTGCGACTCCGCGGCGCGGGTCGTGAAGTTGTCGTAGTTGCCGTAGACCTGCGGGCCGACGACGAAGGCGACGTCCGGGTCGCGGAAGTAGCCCATGAGCCGCTCGGCGATGTTCGGCAGCGGCGCGTGGTCGGTGTCCACGCTGATCCAGAAGTCGTACTCCTCGCCGTGCCGGGCGAGCCACGCGTTGTAGTTGCCGTGCTTGGTCCGGCGCCTGTGCGCACCGGACTCGGTGTTCCACGCGGCAACCCCGCGACGGCTGAAGTGCCGCACGCCCAGGCGGGCGCACATGGCCCTGATCCCGTCGTCGTCGCCCTCGTCGAGCAGCCACACGTCGAGCGGGCCGTCGTGCCGCACGCGCAGCGCGGCCCGCAGGGTGGTCTCGACCATCTCCACCGGCTCCTTGCCGGGGACGATCGTGGTGAGCAGCGCCAGCCGGGTGCCGGTCTCGGGCCGCACCGGGAGGGGGTCGTGCGCGTTCCAGGTGGCCAGCGCCAGCGTCACCACGTTGACCAGCCGCAGCACCTCGATGAGCCCGATGGTGACGACCATCGTGAGGCTCAGGTACCAGGTCCAGCCGACGGTGTCGGCCGGCCAGTGCGCGGGCCGGAGCAGCCACACCAGGAACAGCAGCTCCAGGACGATGGCGGCCGCGCTGATGACCAGGGCGCGCCCGCGCCGGCGGTCGCGCCGCACCAGCCGCTCGAACTGCACGGTGTAGCCCTCACCGGCCTCCCCGAGCGGGCCGGCCAGCGTGCTGTAGGCGTCGTACGGGTACTGCGGCGGCGCGCTGGCGCCGTCTCGGATTGCCACCGATCACTCCCACCGGCTCACCTGTCACCGGCGGCCTCGCTGGGGTGCGCCCCGGGCCGGGCAGGTCCTCCGGCGCTGCACCACGTGGAGCGGGAGGGGTCTCTCCCGCCGGAGCGACGGTACGGACCGACCCGCTCCTCGCGAGCGGCCTCCGCGGCTCCCGGCCTCGAGCCGGGACGGCGCGGTCTCCCCCTGTGCCCGACCGTTGACGAGGCGTGACGCGCGCGCCGCGGGAACGGCTGCCCGGCCCTCCCAAACACCGCTGCCGCATGGGCAGGAACACAGCACCGGCCGGCCGTCCCGACCGGCGTGTCGGGCCCAGCAGCGAGCGACGGCTCCGGGGCCGGGGCGGTCAGCCACGGCCGCGCCGCCTCCGGACCGTCCGCCACACCACGTAGCGGACCAGCCAGACGAGGGCCACGGCACCGGTGACCAGCAGGCCGGCGATCACCAGCAGGCGGCCGCTCAGGGGCGGCTTGGGCAGGGCCATGGGAGGAGCCTCCTCCCTCCCGGGCGGATCCGCCGGGGTCGCCGCCGCGGCGCCCGCGGGCCCGGGTCACCGGTGGGGCGGGGCGGACCGCCGTCAGCCCTCGCCGTCCCCCCCGCCGTCGCCGTCCTCCCCGCCGTCGCCGGCGGGTGCGCCCAGGGCGGCGCGCAGGTCCGCGACGGCGGCGCCCAGCGCGGCGGCGCCGTCCCCGGTGAGGCGGTCGTGGCGCCGGAGGTGGTCGAGGCGGCGCTCGAGGTCGTCGACCTCCCGCGCCACCCGGTCGGGGTCCTCCCGGCCCAGCGCGCGCTCGACGGCGGCCACCCGGCGGTCGACGTCGCGCCGTCCCCCGCCGGTCAGCGCGCCCCCCGCCTCGGCCTGCTCGACGGCCGCACGCAGCCCGGCCAGCGCCGACCGCACCGGGTCCGCCGCGGGCGCCGGGGCCGCGGGCGGGGTGGTCACCGGCGAGGTCGTGACGGCCGCCGGCGGCGGCACGGGCGGCGGGCTCGTGGCCGGCGCCGACGACGGGGTGGCCGCCGCGCCACCGTCCGGGGCCGCCGCGCCGCCCGCCGCCGTCTCGCTCCCCCCGCCGGTCAGCAGGGCGGCGGCCACGGCCAGGGCCCCGGCGCCCGCTCCCACGGCGGCCAGCAGGCGCACCGGGCGCCGTCGTCGCGGGGTGCCCTCCGCCGGGGGGAGGGACTCGGAGAGTGCGGGCCGCGGGAGCACCCGCGTCGGCGCGGGGCCGGGTGCGTCCGGCGCTCCCTCGAGCGCAGCGGCCGCCTCCGCGGCCGTCGGCCGGGCGGCGGGGTCCTTGGCGAGCATCCGGCCGAGCAGCCGGTCCACCGCGGCCGGGGTGTCCGGCCGCAGGGGCACGGCCGAGGGGACCGGCGCGTGCAGGTGCTGGGCGAGGACCGCCACGCCGTCGGCCTCGAACGGCGGGCGGCCGGTCAGCAGGGTGAACAGCGTCGCGCCCAGGCCGTAGAGGTCGGCCTCCGGGCCGGCCGGCGCCCCGGCGACGACCTCCGGGGCGAGGAACGGCGTGCTGCCCAGCACGAGCCCGGTGCCGGTCAGCGGAGCGGCGCCGGGGCCGCCGTCGGCCAGCCGGGCGATGCCCAGGTCCACCAGCACGCAGGAGCCGTCCGCGGCGAGCACGAGGTTGGCCGGCTTGACGTCCCGGTGCACGATGCCCGCGGCGTGGGCGGCGGCCAGGGCCTCGGCGGCCTGCCGGCCGTACCGGGTGACGTCGGCGACCGGGAGGGGCCCGTCGCGGCCGAGGAGGGACTGCAGGTCGGGGCCCGGCAGCAGCGGCATGACCAGCCAGGCGGCCGCCGCGTCGACGCCGACGTCGAAGACGCTCACCACGTGCGGGTGCTCCAGCGCGGCCAGCGCCCGGGCCTCGCGGCGGAAGCGGGACGTCCCGGCGCGGTCGGCGACGGCGGGGTCGAGCACCTTGACCGCGACCCGGCGGCCGAGGGCGACGTCGGTGGCCGCGTGGACGGTGCCCATGCCCCCGCGGCCCAGCACGCCGTCCAGCCGGTACCGGCCGCCCAGCGTCGTCCCCTCCACCCGCACCTCCCTCGTCGCCGCGGGCCGGGACCGGCCCCGTCCGAGGATGCCCGGCGGTGGCGGCGGGTGGGCGGCGCAGCGCCGGTCGGTGCCCTCAGCACCCACGGCCGGCGTGGAGCCGGGCGGCCTGGCGCAGCAGGTGGTCGCGCTCGGCGAGGTCGGTCGCCCTCGCGGCCGCCTCGGCGTACAGCCGCGCCGCCGTCGCGAGGTCGCCGTCGCGCTCGTGCAGGTACGCCGCGACCGCGGTGTGGCGGGGCAGGTCGTCGTCCAGGACCGCGAGCGCCGCCAGGCCGGCGCGGGGCCCGTCGGCCTCGCCGACGGCCACCGCCCGGTTGAGCCGGACGACCGGGCTGCCGGTCAGGCGGACGAGCTCGTCGTACCACTCGACGATCTGCACCCAGTCGGTCTCCGCGGCGGTGGGCGCGTCCGCGTGCAGGGCCGCGATGGCGGCCTGCGCCTGGTACTCCCCCAGCCGGTCCCGGGCGAGGGCCGCCTGGAGGATCGCGACGCCCTCGGCGACCATCCCGGTGTCCCACCGGCTCCGGTCCTGCTCGGCGAGCGGCACCAGGCTCCCGTCGGGCGCGGTCCGGGCGGGGCGCCGGGCGGAGTGGAGCAGCATGAGGGCCAGCAGCCCCGCCACCTCGGGGTGGTCGATCACGGCCGCGAGCTGCCGGGTGAGCCGGACGGCCTCGGCGGCGAGGTCGACGTCGCCGGAGTAGCCCTCGTTGAACACCAGGTAGAGGACGCGCAGCACGGTCGCGACGTCGCCCGGCCGGTCGAACCGCACGCCGGAGACGGTGCGCTTGGCCCGGCTGATGCGCTGCGCCATCGTCGCCTCGGGCACCAGGTAGGCCTGCGCGATCTGGCGGGTGGTCAGCCCGCCGACGGCCCGCAGCGTGAGCGCGACCGCCGACGACGGGGTCAGCGACGGGTGGGCGCACAGGAAGTAGAGGTGCAGCGTGTCGTCCGCGCCGGGCACGGGCCCGGGCGCGGGCTCCTCGTCGACGACGTCCTCGCGCCGGCGGCGGGCGGCGTCGGCCCGGGTCGCGTCGAGGAACCGGCGCCAGGCCACGGTGACCAGCCAGCCCTTCGGGTCCCGCGGCGGGTCGGCCGGCCAGGTGCGGACCGCCTCCACCAGCGCGTCCTGCACGGCGTCCTCGGCCGCCGCGAAGTCGGCTCCGCGGCGGACGAGGACGCCGAGCACGCTGGGGGTGAGGCTGCGCAGCAGGACCTCGTCCAGCGGGGCGGTCATCCCTCGATGGTGGGCGGCGCGCCCAGGAAGGGACGCACCTCGAGCCACTCGTGGATCGGCTCCCCGCCCGCACCAGGGGCGGCCGACAGCTCCCCGGCCAGCTCGACGGCGCGCTCCTGGCTGTCGACGTCGATCACCATCCAGCCGGCGATGAGGTCCTTGGTCTCGGCGAACGGGCCGTCGGTGACCGGCGGGCGCCCCTCGCCGTCGTACCGGACCCACATCCCCTCCGGGGACAGCGCCTGCCCGTCGACGAACTCACCGGTCCCCTCCAGCCGGGCCGCGAAGTCCTCCATGTACCGCACGTGGGCGGAGATCTCCTCCGGCGTCCACTTCTCCATCGGGACGTCGTTCACCGCCGCCGGGGCGCCGCGGTAGTGCTTGAGCAGCAGGTACTTGGCCATCGTGGTCCCTCCTCGGTGGTGCGGCCCATCCTGGCCGCTCGCACCCCGGGGACGGAGCCGGTCCCGCGTTCTCGACATCGCCCTCCAGGTCCTCCGGCGCGGGCGGGTGTGCGGAGAGCAGGACGACCTCGACGGTCAGAGCTGGGGCCGGACGCCGGCCTCCGCCGCCAAGTCGTCCGCGCCGAGGGGCGCCTCCCCGCGGACGGCGGAGCGCCCGGCGCCGTGCCGGCCGAGCGGGAGGACCGTGCGCCGCTCGCTGCCCTCGAGCTCGAGGGCCAGCGCCGCGTACAGCGCCAGAGCGCCGAGCACCAGACCCACCCAGCCCGCGGCCGTCTCCCAGGCGGCCGAGCCGGTGAGCTCGTACGCCCCGGTGACGGCGAACCGGATCCCGGCCAGGCACATGACCGCCGCCGGGACCAGCTTGCTCGCCGCGGCCGAGATCGCCGGCACCTGCATGGCCACCGCAGCGGTGAGCAGCAGGACGCCGAGCCCCGCGCTGGTCGCCCCCGGCGGTGAGGTGAGGGTGGTGAGACCGACCACGCCCCAGGTGCCGGTCAGCACGCCCATGCCGGTGGCGGCCACCGGGTCCCGGGCGGTGAACCCGACCACCGCGGCCAGCAGCTGCAGCGGCACGGTGGCCGCCAGGGCGGTGAGCGCGGCGACCCGGCCCTCGGCCGGCGGCACCCAGCCCAGCTGGACGGCGGCGAAGACGGTGGTGGCCAGGGCCAGCGCGAGGAAGCCCAGCGGGAGGGGCGTCGCGACCGGCCGGAGGACGACGCGGGTCTGCGGGGCGTCCATCAGCTCACCAGCGCCTGGGTCGCGGACTCCTTGAGCTTGGCGTTGGCCCACCGCATCTGCCGCAGCGTGTCCGGGTGGCAGCGCTCCGCCAGTTGCAGCAGCTCCCGCTTGCGCGCCCCCTGCGCGGCCTGGGCCAGCAGTTCCCAGTCCAGCGAGACGCCGGCCGCCTCGCGGTGCACGTGGCGGAGGTCGGCGAGCAGCAGCAGGCCGGGCTCGGGGCGGCGGCCGAACAGGTCCGCCGCCGCCTGCCGCACCGTCTCGAGGATCCCGGGGTCGCCCGGCGGCTCCGGGTCCAGGTCGACGCCGAAGGCGGCGCCGGCGCGGGCCAGCTCGGTGACGTGCCGCTGGGACCAGCGGGCGATGTCACGGGCGACGTGGAAGACCTCGTGGTCGGCCGCGTGCCGGTCGGAAACCGCGAGCAGGACCCGGGCGAGGTGGTTCTCGGCCCGGTGCAGCTCCTCGACGGCCAGTCCCAGCTTCACCGCACGCCTCCCGCCGCCTGCTGCTCGACCGCCTCGGCCGCGCTGCCCCCGCGGGTGGGCGGCACGTCGCCGGAGACCGGCCGCGACCCGGTGGTCGTGGGGGCCGGGGAGGGACCGGTGCCCTCCGCCAGCCGGGTGACCGCGGCGGCCGCGGTCTTGAAGATCGGCTGCTTGGAGCAGGGGTCCCAGTCGGTGGGGGTCAGCTCGTTGGCGGCCCGGCCGCGGCCGTCCGGCGCGGAGCCGCCCGGCTCGTCCCAGTAGCCGTAGTGGAACGGCAGGAACACCACCCCCGGCCGGATGCCGCTGACGCGCAGCCGGCCCTCGACCGCGCCGCGCGGGGTGCGGACCTCCAGGAGGTCGCCCTCGCCCCAGCCGCGGTCGGCGGCGTCGGACGCGGAGACCTCCACCCAGACCTCGGGGGCGGCGGCCTGCAGCTGCGGCGCCCGCCCGGTCTTGGTCCGGGTGTGGAAGTGGTACAGCGTGCGGCCGGTGATCAGCTGGAACGGGAAGTCCTCGCTGATCACCTCGTGCGGGGGCAGGTACTCGGCGGCCTTGAGCACGGCCTTGCCGGTGGGGTTGAGCGCCCGGTACTCGGTCTCGTCCAGGGGCGCGCCGGTGACCAGGTCGCGGCCGTAGCTCTCGCAGTAGGAGGGCTCGGCCCAGAACTGCCCGTCGACGTAGATGTGCTCGGTGCCGTCGGGGTGTTCGTCGTTGCACGGCCACTGGATGCCGCTGCCGCCGCGCAGCTTGTCGTACGACAGGCCGGTGTAGTCGCACGGCCGCCCGCGGCTGCACTCCTTCCACCCCTCGAAGGCGCCCTCCGGGTCGGTCCACGTGATCAGCGGGGCGCCGTCCTTGTCCCGGAGGTCCAGCCGGCGGGCGAGGTCGATGAGGATGTCCAGGTCGGGGCGCGCCTCGCCGGGCGGGTCGACCGCCTTCTCCGACAGGTGCACGGTCCGGTCGACGTTGGTGAAGGTGCCGGTCTTCTCCCCCCACGTGGCCGCGGGCAGGACGACGTCGGCCAGCCGGGCCGTCTCGGACAGGAAGATGTCCTGCACCACGAGGAACAGCCGGTCCTGGCTCAACAGCTCCCGGACCCGCCGCAGCTCCGGCAGGGACACCGCCGGGTTGGTGCAGGTGACGTAGAAGAACCGGATCGAGCCCTCCTCGATGTAGCGCAGCTGCTGCATGACGTGCGTCGGCGGTGAGTAGTGCGGGATGTCGAGCGGGTCCACGTTCCACACCCGCGCGAGATCGGCGACGTGCGCGTCGTTGGACCAGTTCCGGAAGCCGGGCAGGTCGCCGTCGGCGCCGGCCTCGCGGGTGTTCTGCGCCGTGGGCTGACCGTTCATCTGCAGCAGGCCGCAGCCTGGCCGCCCGAGCATGCCGCGCAGGACGTGCACGTTGTTGACCTGGACGGCGGCCGCGGTGGCCTGGTGGGACTGGTAGAAGCCCTGCAGCACCGTGGACAGCAGCCGCTGCGCGGTGCCGATGAGCCGGGCGGCCTCCCGGATCCGCTCCGCGGGGACGTCGCACACCCCGGCGGCGACCTCGGGGGTGTAGTCGGCGACGCGCTCCGCCAGCTCCTCGTAGCCGACCGCGTGCGCCTCGACGTAGCCGGAGTCGACCCAGCCGTTGCGCACGATCTCGTGCAGCAGGGCGTTCATCAGCATCACGTTGGTGCCCAGGCGCGGGGCCAGGTGGACGGTCGCCGCCCGGGCCACCGGCGTCTCCCGCGGGTCGACGCAGACGACCGCCGGGGGGTTCGGGCCCGCCAGGCGGTCCAGGACCCGGGTCCACAGCACCGTCTGCGTCTCGGCCATGTTGTGCCCGTACAGGCAGATGACGTCGGCGGAGTCCACGTCGGTGTAGCTGCCGGGCTGGCCGTCGGAGCCGAAGGTCTCCTTGAGCGCGGCCGCGGCGGTCGCGGTGCACAGCCGGGTGTTGCCGTCGACGTGGTTGGTGCCGATGCCGCCGTGGGCGATCAGGCCCAGCGTGTAGTACTCCTCCAGGAACAGCTGGCCGGTCGTGTAGAAGCCGATCGCGCTGGGCCCCTGCTCGTCGAGCAGCTCCCGGCAGCGGCCGGCGACGGCGTCCATCGCGGTGTCCCAGTCGGTCTCGACCAGCTCGCCGTCCCGGCGGACCAGCGGCCGGGTCAACCGGTCCGGGGAGTTGTTGGCCTGCCAGCCGAACAGGTCCTTGGGTCCCAGCCGGCCGTGGTTGACCCGGTCCACCGCGCGCCCCCGGACCCCGACGATGCGGCCGTCCTTGACCGCGATGTCCAGCCCGTCGCCGTTCGAGTGCAGGATCGTCGCCGACTGCACCCACCGGTCGACGTCGTCCTCGGTCAGCCCGTCGGCCAGGTACGCGTCCACGCGGGTCGGCCAGGTCTCCCCCGGCCCGTACGGGGTGCGGGTCCCCCACGGCTCGGCGATGCGGTCGATGCGGGCCATCGCGGCTCCTCCCTGGCGTGTCCGGCCGCCGCGGTGGCGGGTCTCGTCCCCGGTACCCACACGGGTGCGGCGACGCCCGTGACGTCACCGGGGGCGGCGTGTCACGCGCCGACGAACTCCCGGAGCGCGACGCCGTGCTCGCGCGCGATCAGCTCGGCCGCCTTCTCGCCGATCATGATCGCGGCGGCGTTCGTGTTGCCGCTGACCACGTTCGGCATGACGCTCGCGTCCGCGACGCGCAGCCCGCCGACGCCGAGGACGCGCAGCCGGGGGTCGACGACCGACCCGATCCGGCAGGTGCTCGTCAGGTGGTAGACGGTGAACGCGTAGTGGCGCGCCAGGTCGGCGATCAGCTCGTCGCTCGGGACGTCGCCGCGGGTGTGGCCGTGCGCCTCGGCCAGCCGCCGCGGCAGCAGGAGGTCGCCGATCTCGTGCTCGCGCCGCATCCGGTCCACGACGTCGAGCGCGCGGCGCACCACCGCGGTCATCACGGCGACGTCGTGCGGGTCGGTGAGGTAGTTCATCCGGATGTCGGGCGGGGCCAGCGGATCGGCGCCGGCCAGGCGGATCTCCCCTTCGCTGTGCGGCTGCACCGGGTTGGCGAGCACGAAGAGGTTCTCGGCGGTCGGCGACAGGTCGACGGCCGGGTCGGCGAAGTACTCCGCCGCGTCGACGTGCAGGCAGGAGTCCCAGATGCCGACGTCGTAGCCGCACACGAAGACCGCGAGCTGCGCGTCGTGGGTGTGCTCGTCCCCGAGGCCCGTCGAGAACCAGGCCCCCGCGTCGTAGAGCGACGAGGACGCCAGCCCGCTGCCGGTCGTGAACCACTCGGTGAGCCGGCGCTCCGCCTCCGCCTTGAGCTCCTGCAGCTCCGGCGGCAGGGACGCGTCGTCGGCCGGGTCGGCCGGCAGCGGACCGGCCGGCGCCCGCAGCGCGTCCGGCCCCAGGGCCACGCGCACGGTGGCCATCGGGACGCCCAGCCCCGGTGCCGGGAACATCAGCCCCACCTGCAGGTGGTCCTTGAGGTGGCGGCCCACCTCGGGGGCGTCGACCAGGCACCGGACGCCGAGGGACTCCAGCTGCTCGCGCGGCCCGACGCCCGAGAGCAGGAGCAGCTGCGGCGACCCGACCGCGCCGGCGCTGAGGACCACCTCGCGGCCGGCCTCGACCACCTCGGTGGTGCCGGCGGCGGTGACGTACTCGACCCCGGTGGCCCGCAGGGCACCCGGCTCGCCCGAGAGGAGCACGCGGGTGGCCCGGGCGTGCGGGATCACCGTCAGGTTCGGCCGCTGCTCGGCCTCGCCCTCGAGGAACGCGTGGTAGGTGCTCGAGCGCATGCCGTGCTTCGTGGTCGTCTGGAACAGCGAGACGACGCCGGCCGGGCCGCCCCGGTCGCGGCCGTTGTAGTCACCGAGCGGGATGCCGGCGGCGACCGCGGCGTCGACGAACGCCTGCGCCCCCGGGAGCACCGGGCTGCGGACCGACACCCCGAGCGGCCCGTCCGTGCCGTGGGCGGGCAGGTCGAGCGGGAGGACCTCGCTCGGCACCAGCCCCTCGCTCTTCCGGAAGTAGGGCAGGACGTCCGCGAAGCCCCAGCCGTCGGCTCCCCCGGCGGCCCAGGCGTCGAAGTCCCCCGGGTGGCCGCGCACGTAGGCCATGTAGTTGATGCCCGACGAGCCGCCGAGCATCCGGCCGCGGGGCACCATCATCCGGCCGCCCCGCAGCCCCCTGCCGCAGGCGCCCGCGTCGGCGGTGAGCATCCAGTCGGTCTCGGGGTCCGCCTGCAGGACCGGGCAGGCGGCCGGCACCAGCTCGGCCGCCGGGGGCCGACCCCCGGCCTCGACCAGCGCCACCCGGACGTCCGGGTCCTCCGACAGCCGGGCGGCGACCACCGCCCCGGCAGAGCCACCGCCCACGACGACGAAGTCCACGCTGCCCGCCATCGCGCGACGGTAGTACCGGCACCCGGGCGCCGACAGGGCGTCCGGCCGCGGGACCCCCGGCACCCCCCACCGGCCGGCGTCGGCCGGCCGGCCCGGTCGTAGGTCCCTGCCCGACACCTGCCGGGATCCCTACCCTCCGGGACAGGCCGACCGTCGAGGGGAACGACCGGGGAGGTCGGGGATGGCCGAGGAGCGGACCGTCGCGGAGCCCCCGCGGCCCGGCGACGGCGTCCTGCCCACCGGCACCGTCACCTTCCTGTTCACCGACATCGCGGGCTCGACGGCGCTCCTGCGGCAGGACCGGGACGGCTACGCGGCGGCCCTCGCCGACCACCGGTGCCTCCTGCGGGCGGCGTTCGCGGCGCACGAGGGCTGCGTGGTCGACACCCAGGGCGACGCGTTCTTCGTGGCCTTCCCGACCGCCGGCCAGGCGGTGGCCGCCGCGGCGGAGGCGCAGCGGGCCCTGGCCGCCCACGCCTGGCCCGGCCGCACGCCGGTCCGGGTGCGGATGGGCCTGCACGCCGGCGAGGCGCGCCTGTTCGCCGGCAGCTACGTCGGGCTCGCCGTGCACCGGGCCGCCCGCATCGCCGCGCTCGCCGCCGGCGGCCAGGTCCTGCTCTCCGAGTCGGTCGTGGCGCTGCTCGACGAGCACCTGCCGGCCGGGCTCGCGCTGCGGTCCCTCGGCGAGCACCGGCTCAAGGACTTCCCCCGGCCGACCCCGCTGCACCAGCTCGACGTCTCCGGCCTGCCGACGGACTTCCCCCCGCTGCCGGCGGCGGGAGCGGGCTCCCGCCCCGTGCGCCCGGCCGGCGACCGGGTCTGGAACCTGCCGGCCCGCAACCCCCACTTCACCGGTCGCTCCGAGCAGCTGGCGGAGCTGCGGCGCCGGCTCCGGGCGGGTGAGGCCACGCTCGTGGTGCAGGCGCTGTACGGGCTGGGTGGCGTGGGCAAGACCCAGCTGGCGCTCGAGTACGCCCACCGGTACGCCGCCGACTACGACGTCGTGTGGTGGGTCGACGCCGAGCAGGCCGTGCTGGTCCCGGACCAGCTCGCCGGCCTCGCCGCCCGGCTGGGGCTGCCGGCCGGGGCCACCGTCGCCGACACGGTGGACCGCCTGCTGGCGGAGCTGCGCGGCCGGGACCGGTGGCTGCTGGTCTTCGACAACGCGGAGCGGCCCGCCGACGTCGCCGGCTACCGGCCCGACGGCGCCGGCCACGTGCTGATCACGTCCCGCTTCCCCGCCTGGGGGCCCCTCGGCGGCCGGCTGGAGGTCGACGTCCTCACCCGGCCGGAGACCGTCGCGCTGCTCCGTGCCCGGATGCCGGGCCTGGGGGCCGGGACCGCCGACGCGCTCGCCGCGGAGCTCGGCGACCTGCCGCTCGCGGCGGCCCAGGCCGCCGCCTACCTGGAGCAGACCGACCTGCCGCCCGAGGACTACCTGCGCCGGTTCCGCACCCGGCGCGCCACCCTGCTGGCCCGCGGCGACGTGCTCGGCTACCACGGGCGGATCGACACCACGTGGGCGCTGTCGCTGGAGCGGCTGCGCGCCGAGGACCCGGCGGCGGTGCAGCTGCTGGAGCTGGCCGCCTCCCTCGCCCCCGAGCCCGTCCCGGCCGGCCTGTTCGCCGACCACCCCGAGCTGCTGGAGGAGCCGCTGCGGGACGCCGCGGCCGACCCGGACGCCCTGGACGACGCCATCGGGGCGGCGGTCGGCTACTCGCTGGCCCGCCGCCACCGCGACGGCTTCCAGGTCCACCGCCTGGTGCAGTCGGTGATCCGCCTCCAGCTCCCACCCGACCGCCGGCAGGCCGTCGCCGACCGGGTGGTGGCCCTGCTGGCCGCCGACTCCCCCGGCCACCCCCAGGACCCGGCCGGCTGGCCGGTGTTCGCCCGGCTCGTCCCGCACGTGCTCGCCACCGCCCCGCTCGGCGACCGCTCGCCCGCCGGCCGCCGGCTGGTCCTGGACACCGCCCGCTACCTGCAGGCCCGGGGCGACACCGCGGCCAGCCGCTCGGTGGGCGAGGCGCTGCTCGACCGCTGGCGGGCGGTCCTCGGCCCCGACCACCCCGACACCCTGACCGCGGCGAGCGGTCTCGCCCTCGCCCTGAACCAGCTGGGCGACGCCGGGGCGGCGGCCGCGCTCGCCCAGGACACGCTGCAGCGCTGCCACCGGGTGTTCGGGCCCGACCACGTCCGGACCCTCTGGACGGCGACCACGCTGGCGCTGGACTTCCTCCAGCTGGGGCGGGTGCACGCCTCCCGCGGGCTGACCCACGACGTCCTGCGGCGCAGCCTCCGCCTCTACGGCCCGGACCGGCCGACCACGCTCCTGGCCGCGGGCGGCCTGACCATCGCCCTGGCCGAGCTGGGCGACGTCGGGCCGGCCCGGGAGCTGGGGCAGGACACCCTGCGGCGCTGCCGGCAGGTGTACGGCGAGGACCACGCCACCACGCTGCTGGCGGGGACCGCCCTGACCATGGCGCTGGTCTCGGTCGGCGACGTCGGGCCGGCCCGGCAGCTGGGGCAGGACACCCTGGAGCGCTGCCGGCGGGTGCTGAGCCCCGACAACGCCGTCACCCTCCTGGACGCCGACGCCGTGGTCCTCGCCCTGGCCCTGTCCGGCGAGGCGGGGGCCGCCCGCGCGCTGGGCCGGGACGTGCTGCAGCGCAGCCGGGGCGTGTACGGCCCGGACAACGTCATCACCCTGTACGCGGCCGCGCCCCTGGCCGTCGCCCTGGTGCAGCTGGGCGAGGCCGGGGAGGCCCGGGCCCTCGCCGAGGACACCCTCCGGCGCTGTCACCGGGTGCTGGACCCCGACCACGGCGTGACCGCGCTGGCGGCCGCGGCGGTGGTCCTCGCGGGCACCCGGCCGGGTGGGGCACCGCCGGCCGGAGCGGTGGACGACGCGCTGCAGCGCTGCCGCCGGGCGCTGGGTCCCGGTCACCCGCTCACGCGGTCGGTCGAGGAGGCCGCCGGCGGGGCCGCACCCCCGGGCCCGTCCGCGGAGGCCGGAGCCGGGTAGCCGCCGCCGGACGGGCGCCCGGGCCGAGGGTCAGCGGGCGGGGTCGACCACGGTGATCCCGGCGACCGTCGTCCGGTCGAACACGGGCAGCAGGGCCGCCGCCCCGTCGAGGCCGATGGTCCGCTCGACCAGCCGCTGCGGCTGCAGCGAGCCCTGCTCGACGAGCGCCATCATGGCCGGGTAGTCGGCCGCGGCCATGCCGTGGCTGCCCAGCAGGTCCAGCTCCCAGCCGATCACCCGCGCCATCGGGACCCGCGGGTGGCCGTCGACCGGCGGCAGCAGCCCCACCTGCACGTGGCGTCCCCGCCGGCGCAGGCTCAGGACCGAGTCCGCGCAGGTCTGCTCGCTGCCCACGGCGTCGACGGCGACGTGGCTGCCGCCGGAGGTCAGCTCCGCGACGGCGGCCGGGACGTCGCGGCCGTCGGCACGCACCGTGTGCTCCGCGCCGAGAGCGGCGGCGACGGCGAGGGCCTCGGGGTTGCGGTCCACCGCGACCACCCGGGCCCCCAGCGCGCGGGCGATCGCCACCGCGCTCAGGCCGACGCCGCCCGCGCCCACCACGGTGACCCACTCCCCCTCGCCGACCCGCGCGCGGGCGACCAGGGCGCGGTAGGCCGTGGCGAACCGGCACCCCAGGCTCGCCGCGCTGGCGACGTCGATCCCGTCGGGGACGCGCACCAGGTTGGTGTCCGCGGCGTGCAGGGCGACGTACTCGGCGAAGGACCCCCAGTGGGTGAAGCCCGGCTGCTGCTGGTCCGGGCAGACCTGCGCCTCCCCGGCCCGGCACCACGCGCAGCGACCGCAGCCGCAGACGAACGGGACGGTCACCCGGTCCCCCGCCTGCCAGCGGGTGACCTCCGCCCCGACCTCGACCACCACCCCGGCGAGCTCGTGCCCCGGCACGTGCGGGAACACGACCTCGTCGTCGTGCCCGGCCCAGGCGTGCCAGTCGCTGCGGCACATCCCGGTGGCCAGCACCCGCAGCACCACCCCGCCGGGCGGGGCCGTGGGCTCGGGGACGTCCCGCACCTGGGGCCGGGCCCGGACCGAGTCGACGACGACGGCGCGCACCGGCACATGCTGTCAGGCGTCTCGCCAGGACCCGGTGAGCCGCCCGGCGAGCGCCCGGCCCTGGTCGTGGCCGGCCCGGGCGGCGGGCGGGCGCAGCGCCGGGTCCATCGCGTGCGCGCCGAACAGGTGCTCGGCGTCGCCGTCCGGGACGACCGTCTCGACCCTGCTGCCGCCGGCGCGCAGCGCCTCGACCTGTGCCGCCAGGTGGGTGCCCCACCCCGGCGGGTGCCGCGACCTGCCGCCGAGCGGTGCCAGGACCAGCACCCGCCCGTACCCGGCGGCCAGGTCGGCGTTCTCGACGGACCGGTAGCCGCCGTCGATGTACCGGCGGTCGCCGATGCGGTAGGGCGGGCCGCCGGCGGTGCTCACGGCGACGGCGTCGACCAGCTCGACCCCGCTGTGGCGGTCGAACACGACCGGTGCACCGGTGTGGGCGTCGACCGCCGTGACCAGCACCGCTCGCTCCGGCCAGCGCCCGCTCGGCAGCCGGGCGGCGACGGTGGCGCGCCACCGCGCCGACCCCGAGCCGTCCGACGCCGCGTCCACCTCGAGCGCCGCCGCACCCATCCGGCGGCGCATGTCGGCGGCGTCCTCGGCGGCGGCGATGACCCGGCCCGTCCTCGCCAGGTGGTCGGCCACCGGCCCGAGGGGGACGCGCCCGGCGTCGGGCCCGGCCGGACCGGTCCGGAGCGGGGGCGCAGCGGCGAGGACGGCGGCGAGCAGGTCGGGCGGCGCCGCGCCGGTGATCTGCGCCGCCGCGGTCGCCCCGGCCGACGTCCCGATGACCAGGTCGGCACCGGTCACGTCCAGTCCGGCGTCGAACAGGCCGGCGACGACGCCGATCAGCCAGGCGTTGCCGGTCGATCCGCCGCCGCCGAGGACCAGCGCCCGCCCGCCCGCGGCGGGCCGGGGTGGAGGAGGTGTGGTGGTCATGGGAGTCGCCTCTCGCGGGTTGCGTGGCGGGGCGCTCCGGGGGGCGACTACCTCGGTCGCGTGGTCGTGGACTGCAGGGGAGCACCCACTGCGGACACTGCGCTCACGGGTCTCACCTCCTGCCGGTCGAGCACGATCGCCGGGACGGTGGCACAGCGGCGGCGCGGTGCGCCACCGACTTCCCGCTGCGGTGCTGTCGGGGATCGGCGCGCCGGTCACGCGGGGACGTCGTCCCGCCGCCGGCGCGCGGCGCGGACGACGTCGACGCTCAGCCCCGCGCCGGCCGCCGCCACCAGGCCGGCCAGCAGGAACGGGACGAGGAAGCCGCCCGTCGTCTCCGCGAGCCAGCCGCCGAGCGGGGGGCCGGCCAGCTGCGCCAGGCCGAAGGCGAGGGTGCAGCGGCCGAACGCCCCGGCGAACTCCCGCGGGGTCAGGGAGTCCGACAGGTGGGCCGCGATGACCGCCGGCAGCCCGGACATCGTCAGCCCGAACAGCAGCGCCGACGCCGAGGCCGGCGGCTCGGCACCCAGCGGCACAAGCAGGATCGCCGCGGACATGAGGAGGTAGCCGCCGACGAGCGTGGGACCGCGGCCCCACCGGTCCGACAGCGGCCCGAGCACGATCCCGCCGGCGACCAGCCCGACGCCGACCAGCGTGTAGACCGCCGACGCGTGACCGGCCGAGAAGCCCGCGTCGTCCTCGAGGGCGGTCACCAGGTAGCTGGTGTAGACGGAGTAGGCCAGGCCGTACGCGGCGTAGCCGCCGGCCAGGCCGATCCACCCGGGGACCCGGCGCAGGGCGCCCGCGCGCACGGGGACGTCGTCGTCGCGGCGGGGCGCCGGGCGCAGCAGGAGCAGGCACAGTCCGAGGACGACGACGGCGATCGCGGCCTCCACCAGGTACACCGTGCGCCAGGAGGCGTCCCCGCCCCAGGACCGCAGGGTCCAGGTCAGGGCGCTGGCCAGCACGATCCCGCCGCCGATGCCCGAGCCGGCGACGCCGATCGCCGCGCCCCGGCGGGAGGGGCGGACGACGGAGCCGGCGAGCCCGGGGGCCGGCACCCAGATGAAGGCCCCGCCGACGCCGGTCAGGGTGAGCCCCACCGCGAGGCCGCCCGCGCCCCCGGCGACGGAGAGCAGGCCCAGCCCCGACCCGCTGCAGGCGAGGCCGGCCTTGATCAGCGCCGCCGGCCGGGCGCGGCGGGACAGCGCGCTGACCGCGACGGTGCCGAGCAGGTAGGCGGTGACGTTGGCCGTGGCGACCAGCCCGGCGACGGCGTAGGACCCGAGCAGGTCCCGGTCGATCGCCGGCAGCAGCAGCGCGTAGGAGAACCGGCCGAAGGCCTGGGCGACGGCGGAGGCCAGCGCCACCAGCAGGACCAGCCCGCGTGGACGCACCCGCACGCCCCCACCTCCGCACCCGCCGGCCGGCGACGCCGGGGCGCGCCACCGCGCCGAGTCCACCACCCCGCCGGCAGGACGGCGAGCCGCTCGGGAGCGGCTTCCCGCCGGTCCCCCGCCCCAGCGCCTCTGCGGGGTCCCGGACCGGCGGCGTCGGCGACGCCGCCGCACCCGGGGCCGGGCCGGGAACGCCCCCGGGTCGCCGGCGCCGGGCCCGCGGCGGTCCTCGTCCGGCCGAGGGAGGGACCGGCGGTCCGTGGCTGACCGCTCCCGGCGACGGTAGGAACGACGCAGCACCGACGAGGGAGGCGACGTGATCGACCGGGCCGGGCTGGCCGAGTTCCTCCGCCGCCGTCGGGAGGCGCTGCAGCCGGAGGACGTGGGCCTCCCCCGCGGGCCGCGCCGCCGGACGAGCGGGCTGCGGCGCGAGGAGCTCGCCGTCCTCTGCCACATGTCCACCGACTACTACGCGCGGCTGGAGCAGGAGCGCGGGCCGCAGCCGTCGGAGCAGATGGTGGCCGCGATCGCGCAGGGCCTGCACCTCTCGCTCGACGAGCGCGACCACCTGTTCCGGCTGGCCGGCCACCGGCCACCGGCCCGCGGCGCCGACGGCGAGCACGTCGGCCCCGGGCTGCTGCGGATCCTCGACCGGCTCGGTGACACCCCGGCGGAGATCGTCACCGAGCTCGGCGAGACGCTGCGGCAGACCCCGCTCGCCGTCGCGCTCACCGGCGACGCGACCCTGCGCACCGGTCCGGCGCGCAGCCTCGGCTACCGGTGGTTCACCGACCCGGCCACGCGGGCGCTGTACGCCCCGGAGGAGCACGCGTTCCTGTCCCGGCTCTACGCCTCGGGCCTGCGCGAGCTGGTCACCCTGCGCGGCCCCGGCTCGCGGGCCGCGCGCCTCGCCGAGCTGGCGCTGGCCCGCAGCGAGGAGCTGCGGCGGCTGTGGGACGCGCACGAGGTCGGCATCCGCCCGCGCGAGGTCAAGCGGTTCGTCCACCCCGTCGTCGGACCGCTGGAGCTGGCCTGCCAGTCGCTGGTCGACCCCGACCAGTCGCACCGGCTGCTCGTGTACACCGCCGTCCCGGGCAGCGAGAGCGCCGAGCGGCTGCAGCTGCTGGCCGTCCTCGGCACCTCGTCGGCGACCGCGGACCGGGCCGTCCCCGGCTGAGCGGGGACGGCCCAGGGACGGTCAGCGCGGGAGGGGGCACACCCCGTCGCGCGCGGCCGCGGGGAAGGACACCCCCGTCAGCTGCTCGGACAGGCGCCACATCCGCTCGGCGTCCTCAGTGCCGCGCACCGGGCGGTAGGGCTCCTGCTCCGCGGGGGCGCCAGCGGCGGAGCCGGGACCGTCCGGGCCGTAGAACCGGCCGCCGGCGTCCGGCGCGGTCGCGGCGAGCAGGGCCGGCAGCGCCGCGCTCTCCACGGTGCCGGTGAGGCCCAGCCGCGACAGCACGCGGATGAGCCGCACGCCGGTGGTGTCCCGGGCCCGGCCGACCTCCGGCCGGGCCGCGAGCAGGCTCGTCGGCGCGATCCCGGGGTGCGCCAGGTCGCTGGTGATCCCCCAGCCCCCGGCGGTGCTGCGCCGCTGCAGCTCCAGCGCGAACAGGCCGACGGCGACCTTCGACTGGGCGTAGGCGCGCTGCCCGTCGTAGGACCGCTCCCAGTTCGGGTCGTCCCAGTTCACCGCCCCCCGGCGCGCCGCGACGCTGGTCTGCGAGGTCACCCGCGCCCGGCCGGCCCGCAGCAGCGGCAGCAGGGCGGCGACGAGCGCGACGTGCCCCAGGTGGTTGGTGCCGAGCTGCAGCTCGAAGCCGTCGGCCGTCGTCTGCCGGTCCGGCGGCCGCATGACGCCGGCGTTGGCGACGAGCAGGTGCACCGGCCGCCCCTCGGCGCGCAGTGCCTCGCCCAGCGCCGCGACGGAGGCGAGGGAGGACAGGTCGAGGTCGCGGAGGGAGACCTCGGCGTCCGGGACCTGCGCGCGGATCCGGGCGACCGCGGCCTCGCCCTTGCGCGGGTTGCGGACCGGCAGGACCACCTCGGCGCCGGCCGCGGCGAGCCGGCGGGCCAGCACGAGGCCGACGCCGTCGCTGCCTCCCGTGACGACGGCGCGGCGGCCGGTGAGGTCGGGGACGGGGACGGGGACGTCGGGTCGGGTGCGCGGCATCGGGTGCTCCTCGGGTCGTGGGGACCCCAGCCTCACCGCGCGGGGCGCCCGTGTTCAGGGACGGCCGATCCGCGGATCGCCGGTCCCCGGCTGCGGCGGCGCGTGCCGGGACGCGCGGCACCCGGGCGGGCCGGCGCGGCCGCCGTCCGCCAGCAGCCCGGGGTCCCGGACGCTACGGCTGCTCCTCCACGGGACCGAAGACGGTCAGCAGGAGCCGTTCCGGGCCGTGCAGCCGGGAGTTCAGCGTGTCCCACGGGGTGACGGTCGGCTCGGCGACCAGGTCCGCGCCGGCGTCGACCAGGTCCGCGGTCGCGGCGCGGGTGTCGGGTACCTCGAACGCGACGCGGATCCGGCCCGGGACGCGGTGTCCCACCTCGACCTCGTCGATGTACTCGGCGTAGGCCGGGTCGTTGATCTCCAGCGTCGCCCGGCCGGCGTCGAGGACGACGACGTGGCCGCCGCGGGCCTCGTGGGCCTCCTGCTGCGGCAGCCCCAGCACGTCGCGGAAGAAGCGGACGGCGGCCTCGTGGTCCGTCGCGGTGACCACGAGGCGGAGTTCGGTGACCCGCTGCCGTTGCTGCGTCATGGGAGTCTCCTCGGCCGCGGTGGGGGGCGTGCCGCGAGAGGTCGTCGTGTCGCCTGCGCACAGGTCGGCCCGGACGTCGGGCCCGGCCGGGGCGGTCACCCCTCCCCACCCGGCGGACCGGCCGGCAGCTCCCCCGTCCGCACCAGGTCGTGGGCGACGTCGCGGACCCGGCGGGCCGCGCCCGCGGACGCCCGGACCAGCGTGCGGATCGCCTGGTCGGCGGTCAGCCCGAACCGCTGCATCAGCACGCCCGTGGCCTGGTCGATCACCGCGCGGGCCTCCAGGGCGGTCCGCAGGTCGTCGGCCATCGCGCGGGCGCTCCGCATCGCGTGCAGGTCGCCGGCCGCCGCCGCGGCGTGCGGGCCCAGGCGGGTGGCGGCGGCCCGGGCGTCCTCGTCGAAGGCGTGGGCCTCGCGGGCGTAGATGTTCAGCGCGCCGGCGACGCCGCGGTCGGCGTCGATCACCAGCGGGACGGACAGCGAGCTCAGCGCGCCGTGGGCGACCGCCCGCGGCACGTAGTCCGGCCACCGGCGGTCGGTGCGGGTGTCGGCGACCTCGACCAGCTCACCGGTGCGCGCGGCGTGCAGGCAGGGTCCGTGGTCACGCTCGTACTGCGCCTCGTCGACGTCGACGGCCAGCCGACCGGTCGCGGCCACCGTGGTGGGCACGTCGTCGACGAGCAGCGACACCGACGTCTCGGTGTCGCCGGGCACCACCGTCCTGGCCAGCGCGGCCACGGTGTGCAGCAGGTCCTCCATCGACAGCTCCGGAGCAGGGAGGCGCCCGCGGCGCCGGGGTGTGCCGGCAGCCTCGTCGAGGCGGGGATCCTGGCTGCTGTCCACAGCACGGCTCCGGTCTGCTGCACCGGGGCGGGCACCTCGGTCGCGGACTCCGTCTCGGAGCCCGCACTGACGTGGCACGCCGGGGTCGGACGCACGGGTCGGCGCAGGGTGGCTCCCACGACCGGACCCGAGCGTACGCAGCTCTCCGTCGTGGCGGGCGCATCGCCGCGTCCAGGACGGTCACCGCCCGCCGCCGAGCGGCCGCCGTCCCCGCCCCCGCGGCGGGCGCCGCAGGGACACGGACGGCGAGGGCGGGGGCTAGAGGTCACCGCCGCGGTCGAGCAGGCCGCTCAGGGGGACCTCTCCCTCGATGATGCGCCGGGCGAGCTCGTCGAGGTCCCCGCCGCGGGAGTAGGCGTGCGCCCGGAGCAGCGCCAGCGCGTCGGTACTGGTGACCTCCAGGCCGGCGTTGACGAAGCCCATGGCCCGCCACACGACCGACCGCCGTCCGGCGGCCGGCGCGTCCAGCCACACCGGCCCGTCGCTCTCACCGCGCGTCGCCTCGCTGTGCTGCTGGAACGCCGAGGCCACCTCGGCACCGATCGCCAGCGCGTGCGCCAGGCTCAGCGCGGTCACCTCGTTCGGCGGGACCGTGTACAGGTCCAGCGCCCCGATGCCGCGCAACCCCCCGTGCAGCGGCAGCGAGATGACCCCGCGGATCGGGGTGCTGGTGACCAGCCCGTCGTGGAACGCCGGCCACCGGGACCGGATCGTCACCTCGTCGGCCACCACGGGTGTGCCCTCGGCGTGCGCGGTCAGGCACGGCCCGGCCCCGATCGTGAACTGCAGCCGCTCCGCCGTCGCCGCCGCCGCGTCACTCGAGCCCAGCGGCAGCCGTTGGCCGTCGACGAAGAAGAGCCCGATGCCCGCACCGTCGACCGGCAGCACCCGGGCGCACGCACGGGCCAGCCGCTCGGGCAGCAGCTCGGGACCGGCGAGCTCCCCCGCCGACTCGGCGAGCACGGCCCGGAACTCCGCGACGACCGTCACGATCCTCCCGTCCCGACCCGTCGGTGGCGCCGGCCCCGTCCGCCGGGGCCGGGCGGCGAACCGCCCCGGGCGCCGGGCGTCGGCACGGTGGGACCGCCTGCGATCACTTCCTCCCGCAAACGACCGGTGCCCAAACTCCGGACGTCGGGTGGGCCCCCGTGCACGCGGGTGTGCGCCGGGGCGGCGGCAGGGGCCGGGCCGGCGTCCGACCGGGCCGGCGCGTGGGTCCTCGGACTCCCGCACCGTCTCCTCGCGGGTTTGCGACGTGGTGGCGCGGGCACGGATGGACATCGGCTGCGCATCCGCTCGTGCCCGCGGCTCCCCACCTGAAGGACCGTGAAGGGCCAGCCGTGGACGTCGCGACGCGCACGACCGGGACGGCGCCCGCGGACGCCCCGGCCGGAGGGCAGGCCGGCCGCGGACGGGGACTGCCGACCGCCCGGGTCGCGGCTCCTCGGGTGCGCCGGGGAGGAGGTCACGGGCCGCGGGTGGCCCGCCTCCCCCGCGCGTCCGGAGGGGAGACCACCGCCGGGCCGGCGACCGTGCGTCACCGGGGGCCTGACGGCGGAGGACCGGGCGCCCGGCGCCCGCTCCGGCTGTGCGCCGGGCAGGTGGCGTGACCGTCAGCCGGCCGGGCCACGGGGACCGCCGGGCCAGGACCGGTCCCACGGTGCACTACGACGCGCGGCGCGCGGTGTCCTACGCCAAGCCCCTCCTGCGCGGCTGGCTGCACCTGGTGTGGTTCGCCGCCTCGCTCGTCGCCGGCCCCCTGCTGTGGGTCGCCGTCCACGGCCGGGGGCCGGTGATCGGCGTCGGGATCTACACCGGCTGCCTCAGCGGGCTGTTCGGCGTCAGTGCCCTGTACCACCGGGGCAGCTGGGGGCCGGTCGCCCGCCGGGTCCTGCAGCGGGCCGACCACGTGATGATCTTCCTGTTGATCGCCGGGACGGCGACCCCGGTGTTCCTCCACGCCGTGCCCGGCACCTACGGGCGGCTGTGCCTGGTCCTGCTGTGGGCCCTCACCGCCCTGGGGATCCGGACCCGGCTGGCCCGCATGGACGCGCCGGAGTGGCTCGTCGGAGGAGCGTTCATCGCGCTGGGAGCCGTCAACGCGCTCGCGGTGCCGGCGCTGTGGGCCGCGGCCGGCGGCCTCGCCGCGGCCCTGGTCGTCGCGGGTGGGCTGCTCTACATCACCGGCGCCGTCGCCTACCACTGCCGCCGTCCCGACCCGCTCCCGTCGGTCTTCGGCTATCACGAGGTCTTCCACGCGTTCGTGTGTGCCGCCGCCACCTGCCACTACGCCGCCATCGCGCTGCTGGTCGGGTGAGCCCGCGCGGTGGGACGGCGCACCAGCACCGCTCCGGCCGGCCGAGCCGGCCACGGTCGGCGGCGGGGCGGGGTTCAGCGGGAACGGACGGAGCGCGGCAGAGCCGAGGGGTGCTCGGCGGCGCGCGCCACGGCCCGGGCGACTGCTCGCTCGGCTTCCTCCCGTTGGGCGGCGGCCTCCAGGTCACGCTCGACGGCGCGGCGGGCGTTGGCCAGCGCACCGCGGGTCGGGCCTCCCGCGAGGACGGTCCGCACGCGCTCCCGGATCCGCCACCACCGGGACAGCAGGCTCATGACGATGATCATCGGCTCAGTGGTGGGGACCGTCGTCGGTCCCGTGGGTGAGGGCCAGGCAGGTCCAGCACAGCGGGTGGACGCGATCGGCGGAGTCGGGCCAGGTCCAGATCCTGGGATCCAGGGGAACGACCGGGGTCGAGCAGATCGCCCGGTCGGCCTGTCCGATCGCGTGCAACCGGCCGACCGTCGTCGCTCCGGCGGTCGGGGACCCGTCGGCCGGGCGGGGGCTGGGGAGCGCACCGTCGGCACCGACCGCCCAGCCGACCGACCCGGAGCAGGCGGGGGCTCGGCGGAAGCCGGCGCGCCGGCCGTGCGGGGCTCGCGCGCAGCTCATCGGGCGTCGTCGGCGGGGGCGTGCCCGGCCAGGTCGAGCACGGCGGGGCAGGCGTCCGCCGACGTCGGGAGGTGTCCGGCAGGGGCGACCGTGGTCTCAGCCATGCCGCCACCGTGGCCGAGCGGTCCTGTCGGATACAGGGACCTACGCCTCTGTATCGAAACGAGGCGATCCGTATCAGCCCATCGGTCCCGACGTCCCGCGCCGGGCGATGGACGTCGTCGGCGCCCCCTTCGGCGGGTGAGGGCGGCCTGATGGTGGTCAACCACTCCCGGAGAGCAGGCTGGGGCCGTTCGGGATCTGTTCGGGTACCGACTGCGCCGGTGGGCGAGGGGCTTCGCACATCGGGTACCGGCGGCTACCGTCGGTCGGGCCGGCGCTGCCGGTGGCGGCCCAGCCACGGCCCCGGGAAACGCTCACCCCGGAGGCGCGTCATGCCGGTCGAGGTCGTCGAGTTGTCCATCCGGGAGCCGGACGTCGCCCAGGCCGTGCTCGCCGATCTCTACCGCTCGGAGCGCCCGCTCGCGTTCTCCGGCGTCCGCGGGTCGTTTACCTGCGAGCTCCGGTCGGCAACGGCCGGTCACCTGACCGCGGACCGGCTGCGGTTCACCGCGGGCATGCGCTGCGCGGTCGCCCCGCTGAGCGACCTGGTGGTGGCCAGTCCGGTGAGCGGTGGGTGCCGGTACGTGGAGGGCCGGGACGAGGTCACCACGCGACCGGGCGTGGTGTTCCGGTGCCCGACCGGCGTGCCGTTCACGAACGAGTGGGACGACGTGGACGTGGGCATCGTGCGGCTGCCGCTGGCGGTGATCGAGCGGGTGGCCGAGGAGCGGCTGGGCGTCCCCGGGACCGATGTGCGGTTCGACGGGATGAGCCCGGTGTCCGAGCCGATGCGCCGCACGTGGCTGGGGCTGATGCGCTTCGTGCACCAGCAGATGGCCGACCCCGGCAGCGGGCTGGCCGAGCCGCTGGTCGCCGCGCACCTGGTCGAGCTGATGGCGGCGGCCGCGCTGGCGGCGTTCCCGAACACCACGATGACGTCGGACCACCTGCCCGGCACCGGCGCGGTGGCGCCGGCGGTGGTGCGCCGGGCGGTGGCCTTCATCGACGGGCACGCCTCGCTGCCGATCACCGTCACCGACGTCGCCCGCGCCGCCGGGGTCGGGCCGCGGGCGCTGCAGCTGGCCTTCGCCCGCCACGTCGGGCTGAGCCCGATGGGCTACGCGCGGCGGGTGCGACTGGAGGGCGCGCACCGGGAACTGCAGGCCGCCGACCCCACCGCCGGGGACACCGTCGCGGCGATCGCAGGCCGCTGGGGCTTCGCCAAGCCCGACCGGTTCGCCGCCGCCTACCGCGCCGCCTACGGGGTGACCCCCGCCCACACCCTGCGCACCTGAGCATCGCGACACCTGCTGGGAGGTACGTCATGAGCGCCCCGACCACCACAGCGCCCCGGCGCACCGAGTTCCGCACCCGCGACCCGGCCGAGGCACGCGAAGTCCTCGACACCCTCTACAGCGGTCACCTCCAGGTGGGCGCCCCCCGCGACGCCAACTGGCTGCTGGACCTGCGGACGGTCGACCCCGGCCCGTTCACCTTCTGCGACCTCACGCTGCCGGCCGACATCACCTTCGACGTCCACGGCCGAGACGACGTCGTCATCAGCACGGTCGTCCGGGGCACCATCGGGCTCGAGCGCGGACAGAGCACCGACCGCTACGCGCCGGGGGACGTCTACATCGCCGTCCATCCACAGTCCACCGACGTCAGTCGCACCCACAAGGCCCAGGCTCGCACCGTCACCCTGCCGCAGGCGCTGCTCACCGACGTGGCCCGCGGCGCCGCCGCGCCCGGCGGGCGGTGGCAGCTCACGGCCATGCATCCGGCCCCCGGTGACGCCGCACGCTGGCGTCAGACCACCCGGTTCGTCGACGACCTGCTCGCCGACCCCGAGGCCGCCGCCTCGCCGCTGCTGCTCGGGCCGGCCGCACGGCTGCTGGCCGCCACCGCGCTGGCGATCTTCCCGAACACCGCCGTCGCCGAACCCGCGGCCGCGGACCGCGCCGACGCCCACCCCGGCACGCTCCGCCGCGCCACCGCGTTCATCGACGCCAACTGCGACCGCGACATCTCCGTCGCCGACATCGCCCGCGCCGCCTGCGTCACCCCCCGCGCGGTGCAACTGGCCTTCCGCCGCCACCTGAACACCACGCCCCGCGGGTACGTGCGCACGGTCCGCCTGGCCCAGGCCCACCGGGAGCTACGCGACGCCACCCCCGGCGACGGGGTCACCGTGACCGCCGTCGCCGCCCGCTGGGGCTTCACGCCCAGCCGGTTCACCGAGCGCTACCGGGCCGCCTACGGCGTGCTGCCCAGCACCACCCTGCGCACCTGACCCGCGGTCCGCGGCGGCCCGCAGTTGCCGGGCCTCCAGCCCCCGGCGCAGCTCCTCCGCCCGCTGCCGGCTGGCCCCCGCCTCGGCGACGAGCTCGGCCGCGGAGCGCCGGGCCCGCTCGGCCGCGGCGCGGCGCGCCGCCACCGCAGAGCGGTCCATCAGCGCCGCGCGATGCGCGTGCTCCCGGCTGTCGGCCATCGCGCCCCACCCGTGCCCAGGCTGTCTGCTCGTGGGGCGCCGCGCGCGGACACACCCCGCCTGGGCTCAGCGGCGTCCTGCTCGTCCGAGGAGCCGATCGCGCGCGGCCACCCGCGATCAGTGGACGCGCCGGCCGCGGGCCCCGCCGGACGAGCGGGCCCGCGGCTGCGCACCGTGGAGGTGTCGGTTCGCGTGTGCGGGGACTGCCGGTCAGTGCGCGGCGGACTCCAGCGCGTCGGCCCGCGTCCACATCCGCAGCGCCTCGCGCCGCTCCTCCTCGGCACGCCGGCGCATGCGGGCTGCCCGGTCGCGGTGCGGCCCGGACGGGTCGGCACTGCAGGCGGCCTCCGCGGCGCACGCGACGTCGTCGTAGGTCAGCGCCGCCTCCGCGGCAGCCGCGGCAGCCGCACGGATCGCTGCCACGGCGCTGCGCGAGACCTCGGCCCGCCGGTGGTCCAGCGGCCGCTGCGCCGTTGACGCGGTCACGACGCGATCGTGACCGGCGGATCACCGTTCGGCTACCACCGCAGACGAACAACCGCGCTTGCGGACTCGCCCGTAGGCGAAGCCGCGCCCGGCCACGGGGCCGAGGAGCTGTCCGGCTCGGACCGGGCGCGCCTGCCGGCGGCCCCCGGAGACCTGTCCATCGCCATCCGGGATGGGCATGCTCTCCGGACATGAGCATCGACACGGGCCGTCGGTCTCCGCCCTGCGCGCTGGTGATCTTCGGCGCCTCGGGTGACCTCACCGCCCGCAAGCTCCTGCCCGCCCTCGCCCGGCTGGCCGGCTACGGGGCGCTCCCTCCGGAGGTGACGCTCGTCGGCGTCGCCCGCACGCCGATGACCGACGCCGAGTTCGCGGACGCCTGCCGCCGCGACGCCCCCACCGCGGGGAACCCGCGGTGGCAGGACATGACGGCGACGGCCCGCTACGTGAGCGGCCACTACGACGACCCGGCCACCTACCAGCGCCTGGCCGAGGTCCTCGCGACGTGCGACGGCCGGCACGGGACCGCGGGGAACCGGGTGTACTACCTCGCCACGCCCCCGCGCCTGTTCGGGCCGATCGCGGTCAACCTCGGCAAGGCGGGGCTGTCCGTGCCGGCCGGTGACAGCTCCATCCGCGTGGTCGTCGAGAAGCCGTTCGGCTGGGACGAGGCCAGCGCCCGGGAGCTGTACGCCGACCTCTCGTCGGCGTTCGTCGAGGAACAGGTCTTCCGGATCGACCACTACCTGGCCAAGGAGACGGTGCAGAACCTGCTGGCGCTGCGGTTCGCCAACTCGATCTTCGAGCCGATCTGGAACCGGACGTGGGTCGACAACGTGCAGATCACCGTCGCCGAGACCCTGGGCGTCGGTGAGCGGGGCGGTTTCTACGAGACCACCGGCGCAATGCGCGACATCGTGCAGAACCACGTCCTCCAGGTGCTCTCGCTGTTCCTCATGGAGCCACCCACGTCGTTCCACCCGGAGGCGATCCGCGACGAGAAGGTGAAGCTGCTGCGCGCGATCCGGACGCTGGAGGGCGACGCGGAGATCGCCGAGAACGCGGTGCGGGGGCAGTACACCCGCGGCGGCACCCGGGAGGAGCTGATGCCGGGGTACCGGGAGGAGCCCGGGGTCGATCCGCTGAGCGCGACCGAGACCTTCGTCGCGATGCGACTGGAGGTCCGGAACTGGCGCTGGACCGGCGTCCCGGTCTACGTGCGCACCGGCAAGCGGCTCCCCGCCCGGATCACCGACGTGGCCATCGAGTTCCGCCGCCCACCGCAGCTCCCGCTGTTCCCCGGGACGGCGGCGGGCCTCGAGCCCGACGCCCTCATCGTGCGCGTGCAGCCCGACGAGGGTCTGAGCCTGCGCTTCGGCGCCAAGGTGCCCGGCCACGCCTTCCGCGTGCAGAAGGCCTCGATGGACTTCTCCTACGAGAGCTTCGAGGAGCAGTCGCCCGACGCCTACGAGCGGGTCATCCTCGACGCCCTGATCGGCGACCCCACCCTGTTCATCCGCGCCGACGAGGTCGGCCGGTCCTGGCGCATCGTCGACCCGGTGATGCAGTTCTGGGCCCGGGACGAGCGCCCCATCCCGCTGTACCAGGCAGCCACGTGGGGTCCGCCCGAGGCGGGCTCCCTGATCGCCCGGGACGGCCGGAGCTGGCGCCACTCGTCCTGACCGGCGCCGACGCGGCGGGTGCGACCACGAGCAGTCGCGCAGGCTCTCCGCGGCCCGGCGCAGGTCCGCGTCGTCGGTGGAGCAGTGCGGCGCGAACCGCAGGCCGTCGCCGCGCAGCGAGCACCGGACGCCCCCGGGACAGCAGCCGGTCGTGCAGCAGCTGGGACGGCGCGGTCCGAGCCGATCCGCCGCCGTTCGGAGCGCGTTGCTGCACTCCTCCCCCGCCCTCGGGCGTGTCGGTCGACGCCGGCTTCCTGGCCGGGTGCCCGCGGCGCCCCGGTCCCGGCAGGCGCCGGATGGATCCCCGGATCCCGGCGGCGGGTCCACGCCGCCCCGCGTGTGCGGGAGCTCCCGCGGGCCGGCACGACGCCCCGGTACGTGGAGGATGACCCGATGCTGAGCACCGAGGACCGGGACGGCGTCGCCGTCCTGCGCATCGAGCACGGCCGGGTCGGCGCCCTCGACGTCGAGCTGCTGGACGCCCTCACCGAGGCCGTCACCGCGACCGACCGGGCGCTGGTCGTCACCGGCACCGGCTCGTCGTTCTCCGCCGGGGTGGACCTGCGGCGGATCCTCGACGGCGGACGGCCCTACACCGAGCGACTCCTGACGGCGCTGTCCCGCACCTTCCGCGCCGTGTTCGACCACCCGCGGCCGACGGTCGCGGCGGTCAACGGGCACGCGATCGCCGGCGGCTGCGTGCTCGCCCTGGCCTGCGACCTGCGGCTGATGTCGGGCGGCCGGATCGGGCTGGCCGAGCTGGCGGTCGGCGTCCCCTTCCCGACCGCCGCCCTGGAGATCGTCCGGCACGCGCTCGGCCCCCGCGCCGGCCAGGTGCTGCTCGGCGCGCAGGCCACCGACCGCGAGCGGGCGCTGGACCTGGGGATGGTCGACGAGCTCGCCGAGCCCGGCGACCTGCTGCCGCGGGCGGTCGCGCTGGCCGGGGAGCTGGCCGCCCGCTCGCCGGAGTCCTACCGGCTGGCCAAGGTCGCGCTCCACCGCCCCGCGACGGCGGCGATCGAGGCGACCGCCGGCGACGACGCGGCCGTCCTCGCCGGCTGGACCTCCGACGACACCCGGCGGCGGATCGAGGCCGCGCTCGCGGCGCTGTCCCGGCACTGAGAGTCGCCCGGGCCGGACCCGGCGACGCCGGCATCCGCGGGCGGATCCCGGCGGACGACGTCGATCGTCAGCCCCAGGGACCGGCCCGGCTGACCGCCGCCGATGCGCGAGGTCCTGGCGGCGCACGCGTCGCTGTGCCGGTGGTGGGCGCATGGTGCTGTTCGCTGGTCACCAGGCGTCGGCGCGTCCTGGCCCCGGATCCGCACGGGGTGTGTCACCCGCCGCGACCGTCTCGGCTCGGCTTCCTCCGGGGGCTCGACCGGGCGGTGCACGTGCACCGTCGACTCCAGCGGTTGGTCCCCGGGGCACCTCGCACGTGCCGCCACGGTGGTGCCGGGCGGGACCTGCCTCGGCCGGGAGTGGTGGCCAAGTCGCTGGTCGGGTGCGTCGACCGCCCCGCCTCGGGAGGTAGGGCACGATTCCGTGCGTGACCGTTCCGCTGGCTGCTGACGACGACCACCACCGCCTCGAGGTGATCGCGGCGCAGATGGAGGCCGTCATCGCCAGCGCGCCGTTCGGCATCGGGCTGTTCGACCGGGAGGTGCGGCACGTCCGGGTCAACCCGGTGCTCGAGGAGATGAACGGGCTGCCCGCCGCGCAACTGCTGGGGCGCACGCCCGCGCAGCTGCATCTTGGCGTCGGGGAAGCGGCCGAGGAGATGTACCGGGAGGTGATGTGCTCGGGCATCCCGCGCCGCGACGTGCTCATGACCGGCGCGGTGGGCAGCCGGCCGGACGACGTGCGGCACTGGAACGCGAGCTTCTTCCCCGTACAGCAGGCCGGGACCGTCATCGGGCTGTGCGTCATCGTCGCCGACGTGACCGCCGAACACCGCCTGGCCGCCGCGCTGGCCGAGTCCGAGGAACGGCACCGCCGCCTGGCGCAGGACCTGCAGAGCAGCCTGCTGCCGCCGCTTCTGCCCACACCCGCCGGTGTGGACCTGGCCGCGGTGTACCGGCCGGCGCAGGCGATGTCCGCTGTCGGCGGGGACTTCTACGACCTCGTGGAGCTCGGCGGCTCCTCGTGGCTGCTCGTCATCGGCGACGTCGAGGGCAGCGGTCCGGTCGCCGCCTCGCTCACCGCCGCCGTCCGCTACGCGATCCGGGCAGCCGCCTTCCGCACCACCGATCCGGCGGACGTGCTGGCCACCGCCAACGCGGTGCTGATGCGGCAGGGCGCGCCCGCCGGGACCTGCACCGCTGTCTGCGTGCTGGCCGAGCGAGCCGGGGACCAGCTGCTGCTGCGCTGCGCCTCCGCCGGGCACCCGCTGCCGCTGATCCGGCGCGCCGGCACCGGCGCACTCGACGAGCTGGGCGCTCCCGGACCGCTGATGGGCGCCCTCGAGGATCTCCGCCTGCCGGTGCGCACCGCGGCGCTGGCGGCCGGCGACGTGCTGCTGCTGTACACCGACGGGGCGACCGAGGCCCGCCGCCACACCGGGACCGGGGCGATCGAGCTGTTCGGGGAGGACCGGCTGCGCGCACTGCTGGCAACCGCTGGGGCCGCTTCCGCCGCGGCCATCGCCGAGCGGATCGAGGCCGGCGTGCTGGCCTTCCAAGCCGGGCAGCCGGCCGACGACGTCGCCGTCCTCGTCCTGCGTGCCACCGGGGGCAGTTGAGCGACCGGCCGATCAGCGACCAGCAGGTCGGTGGCCTCGCACCGGGCCGCGGACGGCGCCCGTTGCCTCACGCGTCGTGTGGTGAGTTCTCCGGGTGCTCCTGTGCACCCACCGCGATCTCCGGGCCCGCGGCGACCTCCTGCGGGACGCCGGCTGCGGGGATCGCGCCCGTGACGTCCTGCCTGTCCAGGGTGAGCGGTTCGGTGAGCACGAGTTCCCGAGCCGGGCCGGCACCGGTGACCGGGCGGGTCGGCGACCGCTCGAGCAGGCGCCGGACGGCCGCGAGCCCCGCGTCGTCGGTCGGCCGCTCGGCGGTGTCGGACAGCAGCCACTCCTCGTCTGCCCAGGCGGCGAGGTCCTCCGGCAGCCGTTCAGCCGCGAACAGCGGCGCCACCGGGATGGCCCGGGCATCATCCCGGGGCGGCGGCCGCCGGTGGCTCGGACATGGAGGCGTACACCTCGAGCAGCGGGGTGTCAGGGACGCGGATGGAGCCCCGGGTCGGGCGGTCGAGGTCGAAGGTCACCACCAGGAGGACCGTCACGAGCAGCGCTGCCACGACCGTCGCGGCCAGGCCGCGGCGGACCGTGGACAGCTGCAGGGCGAGGTGCAACGCCAGCGCGCCGAGGGCGACGGCGGCGCCGGCGACCTCCAGGACGATCACGGCCGTCGGCACCCGGTTGCCCAGCGCGGAGACCCGGGTGCTCTGCGCGTCGAACGTCTCGTTGAGCGACTCGACGTAGAGGCGCGGTGCACCGGCGGTCGGCTCCTGCTCAAGCGCCGTCGCGGCCAGCGCCCACAGCCGGCGCTGGTCCCGCTCGCTCGCGGCGAGCGCCCGCTGCTGAGCGGGACTCCCCGGCACGGTGTCGGCGATGGCGATGCTGGTCCGGGTGTACCCCGGCAGGAGGTCGAGGGTCGCCCCTCGCACCGGCTCCGGCAGCGTCTGGGCGCGGAGCCAGGTGGTCCCGATGGCGTTGGCCTCGTCGACGGTGGCCGCCCTCCGTGCCTCGTACCGCCCCAGCGCCAGGCTGAGCCCGAAGGCGAGGACCAGGCCCATGAAGCCGATGAGGGCGCCCTGCACGATGCCGAGCGGTTCGCGCAGGGAGTCGGAGGAACCGCCCATCCGCCGGCCGAGGAGCAGCCCGGCGACCGTCGCGCCGACCATGATCGCGCCGAGCACGGCGGCGAGGACCCACGTGTCCAGCCCGAAGAACAGCACCACTGCCCCCCTCACCGGTCGGCGCGCGGGGCGCCGCTCGCGACAGCGGGGACGCTAGGGGCAGCGCCGCGGCGCCCGCCTCATCCCGGCGGGGTGTCGCCCGGCGCGAGTCAGCCCACGAGCCGGTCCGGACCGGCCGCGACGGCGACCGGCGCGCGGGCGCGGTGACCGGGGCAGAGCAGCGGGGCAGCAGACGGCCGGCTCGTCCCCACCGAGCCGGAACGGGACACCGCTCGAACCCCGCAACGTCCTCCGGCGCTGCGAGGTCCTCGCAGGGCACGCCGGCCTCCGCGGCGTCACCTCGCACACCCTCCAGCACTCCGCGGCCGGCTTCCTCCTCGCCGCCGGCACACCCCGAGGTCGTCCAGGAGCACCTCGGCCACTCGTCCTGCGCCGTCACCGCGGACATCTGCGGTCCGTCGGTCCGCGGCCGAAGCACTCCTGCCGCACGAAACCGAAGCGGAGGAGTGGCACGACGACGCCGGCGATCTCCGGTCCGGTCACAGCGACACACTCGCCGATGGCCGGTCAGACGATGCGCAGATCGATGTGCACGTCCTGGCGGGCGGCGTGGGTCATGGCGACGACCAGCTCGAGTGCCATCTCCTCGAGGTCGTCGACCTCGTCGGCCTCGGTGGTGCCGACACCCGGCACGTCGATCACCCAGTGGTCGCCCTCGCTGATGGCGGTCGCGGTGAAGTCGGCCATCCGTCCTCCCGATCGCTGCGAGCGGCCGGTGCGACCGGGGTGTCGCGTCAGCCGACCGTCAACTGCCCGCGTCGTCTGGGCAGCCGGAGCCTGTACGGGCCGAGCCCGTGTCGAGGCGGAACCCGTCCGCCGACCCCGCCTGCCCAGTGGACAGCGTGACGACCCGCGGCCGAAACCCAGCCGGCCCCGGGACGGCGGTGATCCCCGGTGTCGGGGTTTCACCGCCCGACCCACGGACACCGGAGAACCTGCAGGAGCGGATCCTTCGGCGAGGGAGCGGGCGATGATGACCGTGCTCACCACCAGCACGCTGCGGCCTGGAGGTCAGCAGGAGTGGGACGCAGTGATGCGGGACCGATTCGAGGCCGCGCGACGCATGCCGGGCTGGGTCTCCGGCCAGGTGCTGATCCCCGAGGACGACCCGCTGTCGCGGGTGATCGTCGGCACCTGGAACAGCCGCGAGGACTGGATGGCCTGGCACGACGATCCGGCGTTCCTCGACAAGCGCACGGTGCTCGAGGGCCTGGAGTCAGCGCCCAACGTGACCCGGTGGTTCTCCGTCGTGGCCGATGCCGGGGTGGGCGGATGAGGCACCTGCCCGTGGGCTCGGGATCGGTCCGCCTCCCGCTGGGTCGACCTGCCCGTCTCGGCGGCAGCTGCGCCCGCGCCCGTCACCGACGACGGCCGCTCCGCCCCTCAGCGCGAGGCCGGGCCGGCCAGGTGAAGAGCGCCTCGCCTCCCCAGGCGACGACCACCGCAGGACCGGCAGGCTCCTCACGGGCCCTCATCGCGGCCACCACGTCAGGGCCGCTGGAGCGCTCGGGACGGCGCGGCCGCCACACGGCGTCGGGGCTCAGCAGCTGCGGGGAGGGACCGGTGCGGCTCGGCGGGCGGTGAACCTGTCGAACAGCGAGCCGGCGTTGAGGGTCTCGACGTACTCGAGCATGTACTCCTGGCCGACGTCGACCGGGCCGAGCTTCGGGAACTTGACCCGTTCCTGGGTCTCCTCCTTGCTCCAGCCGGCGGCCACGCCCTCGGCGACGGCCGCCTTCCAGCTGAGCAGCGCCGCCCGCTGCCTGTCGACGTAGGACAGGTCCGTGACCGGCCCGTGGCCGGGCACCACGACGTCGACGTCGAGCGATCGGATGATCTCGAGGGAGTCCAGCCACTGGTCGACGTCACTGGTCATCAGCCACGTCTGGCACTCGCAGAAGACGCTGTCGCCGGTGAAGACCATCCGCTCCTGCGGCACGTACACGGCCAGCTGACCGGGGGTGTGACCGGGCGTGTGCAGCAGGTGGAAGTCATGGTCCCCGACCCGCAGCGAGAGGTCGCCGGTGAAGACGATCTGACCCTTGTTCGGGTCCTCGTAGTACTCGTCCCGGTCCGGGAACAGCGCGATGCCGTCCGGGTCGTCGGTGGCCAGGGCCTCGCGGGCGTACTCGAACGGGTCCAGCTCCGGATACACCGTCATGAAGTTGTCGTAGAGCCCCTTGTGGTTGACCACCGTGCCGGCGCCGCGGAAGTACCAGTTGCCGAAGATGTGGTCGACGTGGTGCTCGGTGTTGATCAGGTACTGGACGTCGCCGAACGTCTCGATGAAGCGGCGCATCTCCACGGCCCGGGTCGGCAGCTGCGGCGTGTCGATGACCACCGGACCGGCCGAGGTCACCACGAAGCTGGGGTTGCACCCCCGCACCTTGGTCTCGGTGAACACGCGGTCGTTGAGCTGCTGCATCGGAGTCTCCGTATAGCTCGGTCAGTGCGGGCGGAGGGGTCAGCTGTCCTGGGGCATGTGTGCGCGGTTCAGCAGAGAGGCGCCGAAGAACTCGATGTGCGCGCGCATCTCCTTGCCGGCCAGATCCGGGTCACGGAACTGGACGGCCATCAGCACGGGGCGGTGGAGCTCGGCGATGGCGTGCAGGTCGGAGTGCCCGCGCAGCACGCTGACCACGGTTCGGGCCTCGACCCGCAGCGAGCGCCACACCTCGAGGAGCACTTGATTCCCCGCCGCTTCGACGATGATCTCGTGGAAGCGGGTGTCGTGGACCAGTAGCGCATGCAGGTCACCGGCGTCAGCGGCATGGCGCATGCCGGTCAGCTCGTCCTCCAGCGCACCCACGTGGTCCTCTGTGATCCGGGTCGCAGCCTCCCGGCCGGCGACCTCCTCCAAGGCGGCCCGCACGGGATAAATCTGGCCCAGCTCCTCCACGGTCACTTCACGGACGCGGGCGCCCTTGTGCGGCTGCGACTCGATGAAGCGCATCGCTTCGAGATCCCGCAGCGCCTCGCGAACGGGCGCCTGGCTGACACCGAACTCCGCCGCCAGCACGCTCTCCTTGACGCGGTCGCCCGGGCCGTAGGTGCCATCGAGGATGCGCTCGACGATCAGGTCCTTGATCTGGTCGCGCAGGACGCCGTCGCGGCGAAGTGGCCGATCCACTCGTTCTCCCTCGGATGAGGACCGCCCCAGGCGGCCCGCTTGATTATCGATAGTACGGCCTGATGATGTGCTGTCAACCACAGTGATCGATCGTTCACCACCCGTAAGATGCGGCCCAGGTCACGAAAACCCGGCTCGGAGGGTTGACGTGCGTCACACCGCCCTGCCAGATTATCGATAGTTCGGCCGTTCGCCCCGCTGGGTGAGAGCCGACGTACGCGCCCCACACATCTCCCAACGACCACAACCGGAGTGGGCATGAGCGACAACGTCTTGGCGACCTTCTTCGGGGACGACGAGTTCCCGGTGCAGTGGGAGGCCGGCCAGAAGGACCTGTTCTGGGTGCATGACGACCTCCACATCCCCAACCCCGTCTCCCCCATGTACGCAGACATCGGCGGCTGGTGGCTGAAGTGCGACTACATGTTCCGGCGCTTCGGTACCCCGTTCGCCTCTGACTGGATCTCCAAGATCGTCAACGGCTACGTCTACACCGCGGCCATCCCGGCCACCCCGGGCCTCTCGGCCGAGGCGTCCGAGTACGGCGCCCGCTACACGCCCCGGGTCCCCCTGGACCCGGAGGACCCGGCCGAGCTGGGCGGCTACATGGGTTGGACGCTGCCGTACTACGCCGAGAACTTCCTCGGCTGGTGGCGCGACCGGTTGCGGCCGGAGATGGAGCGCAACTTCGTGCGCTTCGACGAGTACGACTACGACGGGGCCAGCCTCGTCGAGCTCGCGATCCTGCTCGAGGACGCGATCGACATGCACGACCGGCACTGGTCCATCCACTGGGTGCTGAACTTCGCCCAGTTCTCCTCCACGCTGGCGCTCAACGCCGCGATCGCGGCGGCCAAGGGCGACGGCGACCACTCGGCGCTGATGGGCCGGCTCCAGAGCTCCACCGAGAACCGCAACTGGGACTCCATCGACGAGCTCTGGAAGATCAAGGAGTGGGTGAAGAACGAGCAGGGCGAGGTCGCCAAGGCCTTCACCAAGCCCACCGCCGTCGACGTGATCCGCGCCCTGGAGGGCACGGAGGCCGGGCGGACGTTCCTCGCAGAGCACATCGAGCCGTACCAGAAGGTCTTCGGGTACAAGTCGATGTACGCCCACGAGTTCTCGTTCAAGACATGGCGCGAGAACCCGGCGCCGATCGTCGAGGCCGTGCGCGGCTACCTGGAGTCCGACTACGACTACCCGGCCGAGCTCAAGGCAGTGGCCGAGGACCTGGAGAGGGCGAAGGGCGAGGTCTTCGAGGGCGTGGAACCCGGCCCGGCCCGCGACGAGCTGGAGCGGGCGCTCGACCTGAGCCTGCGGATGAACCCGCTCACCCCTGACCACCACTTCTACATCGACCAGGGCACCAACGCTCGGGTCCGGCTCGTGCTCATCGCGATCGGGAAGAAGCTGGTCGGCGACGGCAAGCTCGACGATGCCGAGGACGTCATGTACCTCAAGTACAACGAGCTGCGCCGTCTGATGGCCGGCACCAACTCCTTCGACGCGCAGGAACTGGTCGGCGACCGCCGCGACGCCCGCGAGGACGCCTACGAGCTGCGGCCGCGCGACTGGGTCGGCACGGCCACCGAAGAGGCCGTCGCCTTCCCGTACCTGTCGCTGTGGGCGTTCCCGGAGAAGCTCAACCGGCCGGCGCCGAGCCACGAGGGCGAGATCCCAGGGCTCCCGGCCTCGGCCGGCGTCGTCGAGGGAACCGCCCGCGTCGTGCTCTCCCAGGAGCAGTTCAGCGAAGTCCAGCCCGACGAGATCGTGGTCTGCCGGATGACGAGCCCGTCCTGGGTCGTGCTGTTCACCAAGATCTCGGGTCTGGTCACCGACGCCGGCGGCATGGCGTCGCACCCCGCCGTGGTCTCGCGAGAGTTCGGGATCCCCGCGGTCGTCGGCACCTCCGACGCCACCCGCCGGATCAAGACCGGTGACCGCGTGCGGGTCAACGGCTCCACCGGCCGGGTCGAGATCGTGTCCGACGCCCCCGCCATTCCGGCCCCGGCCCAGGCCCCGGCCCCGGCCCCGGCCCCGGCCCTCTGAGAGGTGAGCCCGATGACCGCGATCCTCCCGCCCCCGACCGCCGAGGAGCACGCCGCCGTGTCGACGCACGAGCAGCCGCTCGTCCTGCCGTTCAGCGATCCCCGGTGCCAGGTGGTGGAGCTGACCGGCGGCAAGGGCGCCAGCCTGGCGACCATGACCGCCGAGGAACTCCCCGTCCCGCCCGGCTTCGTGATCACCTCGGCGGCCTTCGCCGCCGCGGTGGACGAGGAGGCCCTCCGGGACGCGATGCGCCGCAAGGACGTGGAGGCCGCGAGGTCCCTCGTCGCCGCGGCGAAGCCGCCGCGCGAGCTGATCGAACGTGAGTACGCCAAGCTGCAGGGCCTGGTCGCGGTCCGGTCGTCGGCCTGTGCCGAGGACTCCGAGGGCGCCAGCTACGCCGGCCAGCAGGAGACCTTCCTCAACACCGAAGGCTTCGACGCGGTGCTGCACAACGTCGTCGAGTGCTGGCTGTCCTTCTTCACCGACCGCGCCGTCTTCTACCGGCAGGAGAAGGGGTCGCTGGAGGACGTCGCCATGGCCGTCGTCGTCCAGCAGATGATCGACAGCCGGAAGTCCGGCGTCATGTTCACCATCGACCCGGTCCACGGCCGCAAGGACCGCATGGTCGTCGAGGCCGCCCGAGGGCTCGGCGAGGCCGTGGTCTCCGGCGAGGTGACCCCGGACAACTACACGCTCTCCCGGCAGGGGGTCGTGAAGAGGGCCAAGGTGGTCGACGCCGAGCGGGTGCTCTCCGACGAAGAGTGCGTCGCCCTGGCCGAGATGGGCCAGAAGCTCGCCGAGCTGCACGGTGTCCCCCAGGACATCGAGTGGGCCTTCGACGCGGCGGGCGACCTCTTCCTGTTGCAGTCCCGCCCCATCACCACGGTCTGAGCGGGCCTTCCGGCCGGGCACGGCGCCGCACCTCGCCGCGCCCGGCCGGGCTGTCCACCGCACGCGAACCTCGATCAGGAGTCGCAGACGTGACCTCAGCCGCCGCTCCACCCGGCTGCCTCTCGCCCCGGAACGGGTGCTCGATCGCGCGAAGGACCCCGCGTCGTCCAGGTCTGCGACCGGCACCACGCCTGCAAGTGACGATCATCGACGCGGTTCAGGAGGTCGGCTCGTGAAGTACGTGACCTACGCAGCTCCCGACGGCACCAGCCGCGTCGGACGACTGGACGGCGACGAGGTCCTCGACATCGGATTCGACGGCGACATGATCGCCTTCATCGAGGCCGGCGCGCCGATCGGCACAGAACGGCCGGCGCCGGACGCTCGCCTGCTGGCGCCGCTGCAGCCCCGGTCGTTCCGGGACTTCCTCGCCTTCGAGGGGCACCTGAAGAACGCGTTCAAGAACCTCGGCCGCGACATCCCCGCCGAGTGGTACGAAGTGCCGGCCTTCTACCGCAGCGTCGGCAGCACCATCACCGGACCAGACACGGAACTGGCCTGGCCCTCCTACACCGAGCAGCTGGACCACGAGCTGGAACTCGCCGCGGTGATCGGCCGTCCGTGCAAGGACGTTCCCGCCAGCGAGGCGCTGGACTACGTCTTCGGGTTCACGATCTGGAACGACATGTCCGCCCGCGACGTCCAACGCCGCGAGCTACCGGTCGGCATGGGTCCGGCCAAGGCCAAGGAGTGGGACGGCTCCAACGTCCTCGGCCCGTGCATCGTCACCCCCGACGAGATCGACCTCGCCACCCTCGAACTCGAGGTACGGGTCAACGGAGAGCGCTGGGGCGGAGACACCACCGCCGCCATGCACCACAGCTTCGGTGACCTCATCGCCTACGCCGCCCAGGACCAGACCCTGCTGCCCGGTGAGGTGCTGGGCTCCGGCACCGCCACCGGCGGCTCCGGGCTGGAACTGGACCGCTGGCTACAGCCGGGGGACGTCATCGAGATGGACGCCGGCCCCATCGGCGTCCTGCGCAACACCGTCGGAACACCCCATCGGAAGGACAACTGACATGGCGTTCGTCGTCGCAGCCACCTGGAAGGCCAAGCCCGGAGAGGCCAAGCGGGTCACCGACGTGATCAAGAAGATGACGCCGCTGTCGCGTGCCGAGCCGGGGAACGTCTTCTACCAGGCGCAGGTCAACCCGGAGGACCCCGAGACCTTCTTCCTCTACGAGCAGTACACCGACGCGCAGGCCTACGAGGACCACAAGAACACGCCGCACTTCCAGGAGAACGTGTTCGGCTACATCATCGAGTACCTGGCCGAGCGCAGCGTCAAGACGTACGAAACGATCGATGTCTGAGCCGTCCGGCCCCGACGTCGCTGTGGCGCACCGGCTCCTGCTGGTGCGCCACAGCGAGATCGCCTCGCACCGGGGGGACGTCCCGCTCACGGACAACGGGGTGGAGATCGCCCGGCAGGTCGGCCGTGACCTCGGCAAGGAGAGGCCGGCTTTTCGTGTCCTGACCGGCGGGACGTTGCGTACCCGGCAGACCGCCGAGGCCGTGGCCGAGGGGGCGCGGAGCGAGGGGGCGGAGGTCGAGGGACCTCGCGTGGCCTTCGCGCTGCGCAATCCCGACATCTACGTGGCAGGCGAACGGGTCGACATGGTGAGCAGCGCCGGTGCCCTCGCCGAGCAGGTTCCCGGCATGACCGAGGACCAGGCGGCGTCGAACCCGTTCTTCTCCGGGTTCTTCGACCACCCCGACCGGATCGGCTGGTGGCTGCGGCTACCGAACGTCCCCGGTGACGACGCGACGACTCTCGCCCGCCGCATCGACGCGTTCGCCGGCAGCCTGGCCGACCCAGGCGGCCCCACCGGTGGGCTCACCGTCGCGGTGACGCACTCCCCCGTGCTGCGCGCCTGCGCGCTGGCCCACCTCGGCGACGACCCCGGGGAGCCGCCGTGGGTGGGTGGCCTGGAGTACGCCGTCCTTCCCGACAGGTCGCTGCGGGTCAGCGCCTTCGCCATCGAACGCACCTGACGCCGATCGACTGACGGCCTCCGTCCTCACCGACGTGCTCGTCCTCGGCTGAGCCATCGGCCGGCTCGACAACCGCCGCTGACCCACGACCAGCTAGGAGCTGCACATGCCTTCCACCGTCACCACGGTCGACCCGGCCACCGGCGAGCCACTGACGAGCTACCCCGGCTCCGACGTCGACGAGGTCCTCGCCGTCCTCGGCTCGGTGGCTGAGACGCAAGCCTCCTGGGCCGCGACCCCGGTGGAACAGAGAGCCGAGATCATCCGTGCGATCGGCGCTCAGCTGCGCAAGGACGTCGAGGAGCTCGCCGCCCTCATGACCGCCGAGATGGGCAAGCCGATCGCCGAGGCGCGCGCCGAAGTGGAGAAGTCGGCCACGGCGTGCGACTACTACGCCGACCACGGACCCGCTGCGCTGGCTCCCGTAGAGGTCGATACCGGGGACCAGCGCAGCTGGGTCGCGCACGAGCCCCTGGGCGTGGTCCTGGCCGTGATGCCCTGGAACTTCCCCTTCTGGCAGGTCCTCCGGTTCGCCGCGCCGACCCTGCTGGCGGGCAACACGGCGATCCTGAAGCACTCCCCCAACGTCACCGGCTGCGCGCTCGCCATCGAGCGCGCCTTCCGGGACGCCGGCCTCCCCGAGAACGTGTTCCGCAGCATCGTCGTCGCCGAGGAGGACGTCCCGGCGGTCAGCCAGGCGCTGATCGAGGACGACCGGATCGCCGCGGTCAGCCTCACCGGCAGTGAACGCGCCGGCGCCGCCGTCGCCGCCGCCGCGGGCCGGGCCATCAAGAAGAGCCTGCTGGAACTCGGCGGCTCCGACCCCTTCGTCGTCCTCGACGACGCCGATCTCGAGCTCGCCGTCGCAGCCGCGGTCAAGAGCCGTTTCATCAACGGTGGGCAGAGCTGCCTGGCGGCCAAGCGGTTCGTCGTCCACCAGGCGGTCGCCGCCGACTTCAGCCGCCGGTTCGCCGAGGCGGTGACCGAGCTGACCGTCGGAGCTCCCACCGACCCGACCACGACCATCGGCCCCATGGCGCGGGCGGACCTGGTCGCCGGGCTGGAGCGGCAGGTCCGCGAGTCGGTGGACGCCGGGGCCACGCTGCTCATCGGGGGCGAGCGGCTCGACCGACCGGGCGCCTGGTTCCCACCGACCGTCCTCGCCGACGTCACACCGGAGATGCCCGTGATGGCTGAGGAGACCTTCGGACCGGTGGCCGCGGTCATCGGGGTCGCCGACGACGACGAGGCGGTGCGCATCGCCAATGCCACCCGCTACGGGTTGGCCGCCAGCGTCTGGAGTGCCGACCCGGAACGCGCACTGTCCGTAGGCCGGCGCATCACCTCCGGCGCGCTGTTCGTCAACGCCGTCGTGGCCTCCGACCCGAGGCTGCCGTTCGGGGGCACCAAGCGCAGCGGCTACGGCCGAGAACTCGGCGAAGCAGGCGCGATCGAGTTCACCAACGCCCGCACCTACGTCGTCGGCTCGGGCGTGCTGCCCAGCGGCCCGCCCACGGAATGAGGTCCTGATGCGCATCGTCCTGCTGGGCCCGCCGGGTGCGGGCAAGGGAACCCAAGCTCAGATCATCGCTGGGAAGCTCGGTGTCCCGGCCATCTCCACCGGGGACATCTTCCGGGCCAACGTCAGCAACGGCACCGATCTCGGCCGGCGGGCCAAGGCCTTCATGGATGCCGGGGACCTGGTGCCGGACGAGATCACCGTCGCCATGGTGCTGGCTCGACTGGCCGAGACCGACGCCACCGGAGGTTTCCTCCTCGACGGCTTCCCGCGCTCCATCCCGCAGGCGGAGCGCCTGGACGAGGCGTTGGCCGAGCGGGGCCAGCGGCTCGACATCGTCCTGGAGCTCGTCGTCGACGAAGAGGAGGTCGTCCGCCGCCTCTCCGGTCGCCGGCTGCTGGTCGACGGCGAGTGGGTCGCGCGCGAGGACGACAAGCCCGAGACGGTCCGCCGCCGTCTGCAGGTGTACCGGGACCTCACGGCGCCGCTCACCGCCTTCTACGCCGCCGCGGGCCTGCTCCGTCGAATCGACGCCATCGGGGAGATCGACGAGGTGACCAAGCGGGCATGCGCCCAACTCGGTCCCAGCCCAGTCTCCACCATCAGTCATCCCTGACCAGTCACCCCGGAAGGACGGCGAGGATGCCGAGGTACTACCGGCCGACCACCACGGCCGACGCGCTGACCGCACTGGCCGACGGCGGCGAGCGCGCACGGCCGCTCGTCGGCGGCACCGACCTGCTGGTCGGGCTCCGGCACCACACCGTCGAGCCGGACCTGCTCGTGGACCTCAAGGCGGTCACCGACCTGCCCGAGCCGATCATCGCCACGGACGACGGCGTGCGAATCGGCGCCACGTGCACGCTCGGCGAGCTCGTCGCGCATCCGGTGGCCCAGGACTGGTACCCGGCGCTGGTCGAGGCGGCCCTCACGGTGGGGTCCGTGGCCATCCGCAACCGGGCGAGCCTGGTCGCCAACTCCTGCAACGCGTCACCCGCAGCTGACACCGCTCCCCCGCTGCTCGTGCACGACGCGCGGGTCACCATCGCGTCGCTGGACGGCGAGCGCACCGCGTCGCTCGACGAGTTCTTCCTCGGGCCACGGCGCACCCTCTGCGGGCCCGGCGAGCTGGTGACCCGCATCGATCTCCCCCGCCCCTCGCCAGGCTCGGGGTCGGCCTTCCGCCGCCTCACCCGGCGGCGCGGCGTCGACCTCGCGACGGTCAGCGTGGCCGCTGGGGTGCGCACCGACGGTGGGCTGGTCCTCGGGATGGGCGCTGTCGGGCCACGGCCGCTGCGCACCGAGGTGCCCGGACCGGTCGACCTGGCCGACGAGGCCGCCCTGGGCGCGGCCCTCGACCAGCTGCTGTCGGCCGCGACTCCGATCTCCGACGTCCGGGGCAGCCGCGAATACCGCCTCGCCACGCTCCGCGTCCTCGCCACCCGCGCGGTGCACGCCGCCGCCAGCCGACGCAACCCCAGGGAGATGGCCTCATGAGCGTCAACGACCACCTCGTGGACGACGAACTGCAGCCGGTCACGCTGACCGTGAACGGCAGCGAGCGCACCGTCGCCGTCCCCGCCCACCGCACCCTGCTGGACGGCCTCCGCGACGAGGTCGGGCTGCCGGGCACCAAGAGCTGCTGCGCCGAGGGCGAGTGCGGCGCGTGCACCGTGCTGCTCGACGGCAAGGCGGTCAACTCCTGCCTCGTCCTCTGCGTCGAGGCCGCGGGCCACGAGGTCACGACCGTCGAGGGGCTGTCCACCGACGGCCTCACCGACCTGCAGGAGGAGTTCCTCAAGGCCGGCGCGGTCCAGTGCGGCTTCTGCATCCCGGGCCAGGTCGTCTCCGCGGAGTACCTGCTGCGGACCAACCCGGCGCCCGACGAGACCGAGATCCGCGAGGCCCTGTCGGGCAACCTGTGCCGCTGCGCCGGCTACCAGCGCATCGTGCGCGCGGTGCAGGCGACCGCCGTCCGGCGAGGAGCGGCGCAGTGACCACCGCGCCGGAGCGCGCGGTCGAGCAGCGCGACGACCTGGGCCTCCCGGCGGATCTCCATCCGGGCGGGCAGGTCGGCCGGCCCGTGCTGCGCTACGGCGGGGACGCGCGGACCTCGGGCGCCCAGCGGTTCCTCGCCGACCTGCGCTTCCCCGGGGCGCTGCAGGTCGCAATCGTGACGCTGCCGGTGGGCAGCGCGGACGTGCTCCGCATCGACGCGACGGCCGCCCGGGCGATCCCCGGCGTCGTCGACGTGGTGACCCCGGCGGACCTGCCCGCCCCGATGCCGCGGTTCGGCGTCTCCCACACCGACCGTCCGGTGCTGGCCGACGGCCGGGTCAACTACCACGGCGAGCCCGTGGCGGCGGTGGTCGCCGAGACGCTCGATGCGGCCCAGGCCGCCGCGCGCGCCGTCGTCGTCGACTACCGGGAGCTGCCGGGCGTCTACTCCCTCGAGGCCGCCCTCGACCCGGGCGCGCAGCTCGTCCAGGACCCCTCGATCCGGCCGGGACACGCCCTCGCCGGCACCAACGTGCTCGAGGACGCGCACTACGCCTGGGGCGACCTCGAGGCAGAGGAGGCGCGCACGGACGTCGTCGTCGAGAACACCTACACGTTCCCGATGGTCACGCACTTCCCGATCGAGCCCGGCGGCACCGTCGTCGTCCCGACCGACCAGGGCGGCCTCGACGTCTACTCCCCAGTGCAGCACCCCTTCGTGCTGCAGCGCACGATCGCCTCGGTCATCGGACTGCCCCTCAACCAGGTGCGGGTCTTCGCGCCCGACCCCGGCGGAGGCTTCGGGGGCAAGCAGAACCCCAAGATCGAGCCGCTGATCGCCTTCCTCGCGCTCCGGACCCGGCGGACCTGTCGGATCGTGCTGTCCCTGGAGGAGACCTTCCAGAGCATGCGGCGCGCCGGCTGCCGGATAGCCGCCCGGACCGGCTTCACGTCCGACGGCGCGCTCACGTTCCACCAGGTGTGGGCCGACTTCCAGATCGGCGCCTACGCCGACGTGGCCCCACGAGTCATGGGCAAGGGCAGCTACGTCGCGGCCGGGCCCTACCGCATCCCCGGTGTGCGGATCGACGCCCGCGCCGTCATGACCAACACGACGCCCAGCACCGCCTTCCGCGGCTTCGGCAGCCCGCAGGTCGCGTGGGCGATCGAGTCGCAGCTCGACGCGGGCGCGAGGGAGCTGGGCCTGGACGGCCTGGAGATCCGTCGGCGGAACCTGGTCGCCCAGGGCGAGGCGTTCGTGCGCGGCGAGTCCGAGGCCGCGGCCGACGGCAGGTGGCACGAGAGCCTGGAGAAGGCCGCCGAGCTGATCGACTGGGGGACGCCGCTCCCCCCTAACAGGGGCCGTGGCATCGCGGTGGGCATCAAGCCGGGCGCCACCTCGGGGCTGTCGCAGAGCCTCGTGCGGCTGCTGGCCGACGGCAGCGCGATCGTCTACGCGGGCACCTCCGACATGGGCCAGGGCGCCCGGACGCTGTGGCAACAGATCCTCGCGGACGAGCTCGGGGTGGCGCTCGACCACGTCTCAGTGGTCAGCGGCGACACCGGCACCGTGCCCTTCGACCTCCAGACCTCGGCGAGCCGGTCGACGGTGTTCATGGGCTCGGCCGTACTCGAGGCCTGCCAGGACGTGCGCCGGCGGGTGCTGGAGCTCTACGCCGAGTCGAAGGACGTCCCCGCCGACGAGTTGTCCGAGCGTCCCGGCGTGCTGGTCACTCCCGACGGCGAGCTGAGCCTGCCCGAGGCGGCCCGGCAGGCACTGGGCCCGCTGCGCGGGGAGTTCATCGGCCAGGGCACCCGACGGCTGCGCGGCAAGAGCAAGCACCCGCTCGGCGGCGACGCCGCCTTCTACGAGTTCAACGCCACCGCCATCGAGGTGGAGGTGGACCGGGAGACAGGAGAGCTGCTCCTCACCAGGCACGTGACGGTGAGCGACGTCGGTACGGAGCTCAACCCGCTGCAGGTGGTCTCCCAGGACGAAGGCGCCGCGATCATGGGACTGGGCCACAGCCAGATGGAGCAACTGCTGCTCGACGAGCACGGACGAATCCGCAACCTCGGCGCCCTGGACTACCGCATTCCCACGTTCAAGGACGTCCCGGTGGAGCTGGTGAGCGCCGCCGTCGAGAACCACGACGGTCCAGGGCCCTACGGGTCGAAGGGAATCAGCGAAGGCGCGCTGCTGTGCACGGCCGGGGCCCTCGCCGCGGCAGTCACGGACGCCACCGGCGTAGTGATACGGGACCTCCCCCTGACACCGGAGCGGGTCTGGGCCTCGATCCAGGAGGCCGCGACCGACCGGCCCGGCTGAGCACGCGCCTTCCGCGGTGAGGACCCGGACTGCCCGGAGGCCTGGCTAGGGCCACCACGACGCCTGGGTCCAGCAGCGCGTCGACGGCGACCTCGTCACCGGGACGGACGTCTCCCGGCCGGCAGCCCTGCCCCGGCCCACATCGCGGCGGTGAGCAACGACGCGGACGGGTCGTGCTCACCGGGCTCGAGCACGAACATGCTCCAGCAGCCGATCGCATGCCTGGCCTCCGGCAGGCGAACAGCAGCGACCGAGCCCTGGGCATCAAGGCACGGCCTGCGCTCGCCGGCATCGGACTCGAGCGGCAGTCGGGCATCGGCCGGCAGACGAGGACCGTCGAGCCGACCTCCGACGATCGTGCTGCGGAAGGCGCCGCGCCCCTACTGCAACGGCTACTGCTGGGACGGGCTGCCACCTCGCCCGCGCCCAAGTCCTACGCGCTCGGGACGCGAAAGACTGCAGGCTTCCTCGCACCCGGTCAACACCGCCAGGCGAACGAGGTTCATGGCGTGATGCTCCTCCCCAGTAAGGCCTCCGTCTGTCTGAGCGAGCCGAGGAAGTGCCCCTGAGCGGCCTGCTTTGGGCGATTGGGGCGCGCAGGGCCGTAGTCCCCTCCGGGGCGGGATCGACGACTCTTAGCCTCGGCCCATGACTCGGAAGCCACTGCGGTGCCGGTTCGGGTTTCACTCCTACGTCCAGCGACATCCGGACGGCGAGCAGCCCTTGAGTGTGGACGACAAGATTTGCCGGAGGTGCGGGAAGCGCACGGGCGCCCCGTTCGCGTGGGCGCCGCACGTCTTTCCCGGGTGATGTTCTCAGCGGTGGTGGCGGAGGGGTAAGCGGCCAGAACGTGTCCCTAGAGCCGCCTTCAGGGACACCACGGTTCGCCGAAACGCCGGCTCACCAACTCGGCTCGAGCTCCGTGCGCCCGACGGCACCGCACACATCCCGGGCGCCGCCGCCAGGGGCGCATCCCCACCTGGTGCTCGCCGGCGTGCCGGCAACGTGCCTGGGAGCAATCACGGGCCGCGGCCTCCGGCCGTAGCGCAGTCCATGTCGTCGAGCGGCGCGTAGAGGTCCCCATGCGGCAGCCGCTCACCCGCCGGGACTGGCCCCAGGCGCTGCACGAGCTGGCTCAGCAGATCGATGACGGGCGGATCTACGACCGCGACCTCTCCGGGCTGTCCGTCGCACTCGACGCCGTCCTCGATGCCTACAACCGCCGGCCCTACATCCGTCTCCGAGCTGCCGACGAGCACCGCATGATCTGGGGTCCCCGACACACATCCCGCTGAGGAGTGGGCCCGGAGGAACGGGCGTGCCGGAGGACTACTGCGGGCGCCGTTCTGCGTACCGCCCCTGGACCTGTCCTGAGCGGCCGTCTCCAGCCCTCCTCCAGTTGAGATCTTGGGAAACTGGAGGACCGTCGCAGCCTTGCGCTCTCCTGCCCTGTCGACGCACATCCCTGGTCGCAGAAGGACCGAAGAAGTACCCGAGGCCGCTCCCCCATCGTCGACAGCTGCACCGCACGAGCCGCCGTTGCCGCATGGCCGCTGTCGGACGTCGGCGGGCGGCGTGGAGACCTGGGGAGGAGACGACATGAGCGACCCGGAGCGCCTTCACGACGTGCTGGCCAGCAATCCCCTGCTGCTGACCCCCGAGGAGGCAGCGACGGTCCTGCGCATCGGTCGGACGACCATCTACGCGCTCATGAAGGCCGGCGACCTACGCCCGGTGCACATCGGCCGCAGTTGCCGTCTCCCCCGCACCGAGCTCGAGCGCTACGTCCGCTGCTTGGAGATGTCCGCGAACGCCGCGTTGGCACCGACGGCTGAGCTCGACGCAACACGCTCTCCGCGACGTCGAAGCGACGCCAGCCCACGCCGCATACACGCCCGATAGCCGTCCCGCCTTACTGCTGGGGACAACGCCGCGGCCATCCACCGGTTCGTCCCGCCGGCGGCTGCCCCAGGCGCACCCGTGGTGACGTCGCCTGGCTGGTCTCGGGACCGCAGGTCGCCGGCAGGGAGCGAGTGCCCGGGCAAGCCGACAGCGCCGGAGGGTCGACGTGGCACGACGCGCGAACGGCGAGGGGTCGATCTTCCGGCGGAAGGACGGCACGTGGTCGGCCGAACTCAGCTACCGGGACGACCACGGCACCCTGAAACGGCGGACGGTCTACGGGAAGACGCAGGCCGAGGTCCGGGCCAAGCTCCGCGAGGTCCGCCAGCGGATCGAGTCCGGAGCACCGGTCAAGGACGCCTCCATGACCGTGGCCGCGTGGCTCGAAGACTGGATCACCAAGTCGCTGGCCGCTAGCAACCGCAAGCAGACCACCAAGGACCTCTACGCCACCCTCGCCCGCACCCATCTCGTGCCCACGGTCGGGACGATCTCCCTCGGCCGGCTGCGTCCCTCGGATGTCGAAGCGCTCATTGTCACCAAGCGGGATGCGGGCCTGGCGGCGTCGACAGTGCGGACGATCTACACCGTCCTGCGGGCGGCGCTGGACATCGCCGCTCGCGACGGGCTGATCCGCAGCAACCCCGCGGCCGCCGTCAAGCGGCCCGGAGTCGAGCGCACGGACGCGCCGCACCTGACCACGGAGCAGGCGCATGCACTCCTCGACGCGATCCATGGCGACCGGCTGGAGAGCCTGTTCCGGCTCATGCTGGCCACCGGGCTGCGCCGCGGGGAGGCGCTGGGGCTGCACTGGTCCGACGTGGACCTCGACTCCGGGCTGCTGCGGGTCCGCTGGACCCTCGCCCGGACGTCCCAGGGACTGCAGCTCGACGAGCCCAAGACCGACAAGTCCCGCAGGACCGTGCCACTCCCCCGCTCGGCCGTCGAGACACTTAAGGCCCACCGAACCCGGCAACTGGAGGAACAGCGCTCGGCCGTCGGAGCCTGGCAGGACCACGGCCTGGTCTTCACCACCGAGATCGGGACGCCGCTCGAGCCGCGGAATGTCCTACGGCGCTTCGAGGTGGTCGCGGGGCGAGCCGGCCTTCGCGGCGTCACCCTGCACACCCTCCGGCACTCCGCGGCCAGCTTCCTGCTGGCGGCCGGCACGCACACGAAGGTCGTCCAGGAGCACCTGGGCCACTCGTCCTACGCGATCACCGCCGACATCTACAGCCACGTCGGTCCGGCTCAACAACGCGAGGCGGCCGACCGGCTCGACCAGGCGCTCCGCTGGTGACCGCTGCCGTATCGAGGGCCGCGTTGCTGTACGCGTTGCTGTACTCACGCGAGAGGCGGGCCACCCTCGTCGGGTGACCCGCCTCTGACCTGCGGTGTCGCTGTCGGGCTGACAGGATTTGAACCTGCGACCCCTTGACCCCCAGTCAAGTGCGCTACCAAGCTGCGCTACAGCCCGAGCGCCGGGCGGCTCGCACCGCCCGATCGCTGCGTAGAGCAGGTTACCGCACCCGCTCCCCCGCTCCGCCCGGTGGTCAGCCGCGTGCCGTGGTCAGTTGCTCGCTCACCTCCCACAGCCGCAGCCGGGCACCCGGGTCGCGCCCCTGACCGGGCGTGGGCAGCTCTCGGCGCCCCGCCCACAGCTTCCCCGTCACGGTCGCCGTCTCCGGGGCGGTCGCCAGCCACAGCACCGTGTCCGCGCCCTGCTCGGGCGTGCGGCCGAAGCGGTCGGTGACCCACCGGAACGGACCGCCGACGTCGGCCAGCAGCCCGGTGCCGGCGACCAGCCCCAGGTGCACCGCGTTGGCGACGACTCCGGTGCCGGCCAGCCGGCGCGCGAGCTCCTGGGTGAACAGCACCCGCGCCAGCATCGTGGGCGGCGTGGACCGCAGGTAGGAGTACCGCCCGCGCAGCCGCTGTGGGTCGTCGAAGTCGATCGTCACGCGGCCGTACCGCGACGCCACGTTGACCACCCGCGCCGGCGCACTGGCCTGCAGGAGCGGCAGCAGCTCGCGTGTGAGCAGGAAGTACGCCAGGTGGTTGGTGGCGAAGGTCAGCTCCACGCCGTCAGGGGTCAGCCGCCGCTCCTTCACGAACACCCCGGCCGCGTTCACCAGCACGTCGAGCCGGTCGTGCCCGGCAGCGAACCGCCGCGCCGCCTCGCGGATCGACGCCTGGACGGCGAGGTCGCAGACCAGCACCTCGAGCCGCGCGCCCGGCGCCGCCGCCCCGACGTCCCGCAGCGCCCGCTCGCCCCGCTCCGCGCTGCGCACCAGCAGCACGACCGCGGCGCCCTCCCGGGCCAGACCGGTCGCCGTCGCCCGGCCGATGCCCGACGCCGCGCCGGTCACGAGCGCGACCTTCCCGTCCGTGCGCGCCATGCGGCGCATCCTCCCGCCGTCCCGGCGCGCGCCGGGACACTCGCGCCGCCCCCTCCGTGTCGGGAATGCGCGACGACGGCCGGCGTTGGTGGTTGTCCGTGACAACCGTGACCCGGGCCTCGGTCGGGCTCCGTTCCGAGCGCGGCCCCGTGCTCGGGGCGGTCATGCTCAGCACCGCGCTGATCGCCCTCGACAGCACGATCATCGCCACCGCCGTCCCCGCCGTCGTCGACGACCTCGGCGGGTTCAGCCAGTTCCCCTGGCTGTTCAGCGTCTACCTGCTCACCCAGGCGGTGACCGTGCCGGTCTACGGCAAGCTCGCCGACGTCCTCGGGCGCAAGCCGGTGCTGCTGTTCGGCATCGCGGTGTTCGTCGCCGCCTCGCTGTTCTGCGGCCTGGCCTGGTCGATGCCGGCGCTGATCGTCGGGCGGGCGCTGCAGGGCATCGGCGCCGGCGCCATCCAGCCGATCGGCATGACCGTCATCGGCGACATCTACACCGTCGAGGAGCGCGCCCGGGTCCAGGGCTACCTCGCCTCGGTGTGGGGCGTCTCGTCGGTGCTCGGGCCCACCCTCGGCGGCGTCTTCAGCGACTACCTGTCCTGGCGCTGGATCTTCCTGGTGAACCTGCCGCTGGGCGCGCTGGCGTTCGTCGCGCTGCTGCGCCGGTGGAACGAGCGCGTCGAGCGCCGCACCCACCGCTTCGACGTCGCCGGCGCCGTCCTGCTGTCGGCCGGCTTCGCGCTGCTCATCCTCGGGCTGCTGCAGGGCGGCAGCGCGTGGGCGTGGACGTCGGGGACCTCGGTCGCGGTCCTCGCGACGGCGGTCGTCCTGCTCGTGGCCTTCGCGCTGGTCGAGCGGCGGGCCGCGGAGCCGGTGCTGCCGCCGTGGGTGCTGCGCCGCCGCATCCTGCTGTCCGGCAACGTGGCCGCGCTCGGCCTGGGCGCGCTGCTGATCGGGCTGAGCTCCTACCTGCCGACCTGGGCGCAGGGCGTCCTCGGCGCCGGCGCGCTCGAGGCGGGCTTCGCGCTCGCCGCCCTGACCCTCGGCTGGCCGATCGCGGCGAGCCTCGCCGGCCGGCTCTACCTGCGGATCGGCTTCCGCAGCACCGCGCTGCTCGGTGTCGCGCTCGCCGTCGCCGGGACCGTCGGGACGGCGCTGCTCGGCGCCGACGCCCGGCTGTGGCAGGTCGGCGCGTGGATGTTCGTCACCGGCGCGGGCCTCGGGCTGTCGTCGTCGCCGCTGATCGTCGCGGTGCAGTCGGTGGTCGGCTGGGACCGGCGCGGCGTCGTCACCGCCACGAACATGTTCGCCCGGTCGATGGGGTCCGCGGTCGGCGCGGCGGTGTTCGGCGCGATCGCGAACACCACGCTGGCCGCCCGGTTCGCCGCGCCGCCGCCGGGCCTGGACGGCGAGGTCCCCACCGACGTGGACAGCACCACCGCCGCGCTGTCGCAGGGCGGCGCCGTCGCGGAGTTCGCGCGGGAGAGCCTGCACGCGGCCTCCCACGGCGTGTTCGTCGCGACCGCCGTGACCGCCGTCGTCATCGCGCTGGCGGTGCTGGCCATGCCCCGCCGGACCGAGCCGCTGCGCTTCGACGACGACCCGGCCCCGGCGGGCTGACGCGGTCAGCCGCGCTTGTCGTTCCCCCGGCCCTCGCGGACCTTCACCGAGATGTCCAGCGGCGTGCCGCCGAAGCCGAACCGCTCGCGCAGCTTCCGCTCGAGGAACCGGCGGTAGCCGGCCTCGAGGAACCCGGTCGAGAAGACGACGAACCGCGGCGGCCGGATGTCCGCCTGCGTCACGTACTTGATCTTCGGCGCGCGCCCGCCGCGGGCCGGCGGCGGCGTCTCCTGCACCAGCTGCCGGACGTAGGCGTTGAGCTCCGCCGTCGGCACCCGGGTCTCCCAGGAGGCGAGCGCGGCGTGCAGGTGGTCGGGCAGCTTGCCGATCCCGCGGCCGGTGGCCGCGGAGATGTTGACCCGGCTGGCCCACTTCACGCGGGCGAGGTCGCGCTCGATCTCGCGCTCCAGCTGGGCGTGCCGGTCCTCGTCGAGGGTGTCCCACTTGTTGAACGCGATGACCAGCGCGCGGCCGGCCTCGATGACCTGGGTGATCACCCGCTGGTCCTGCTCGCTGATCACCTCGTCGGCGGCCAGCAGCACGACGGCGACCTCGGCGGCCTGGATGGCGGCCTCGGTGCGCAGGCTGGCGTAGTACTCGGTGCCGCTGGCGGTGTTCACCTTGCGGCGCAGCCCCGCGGTGTCGACGAACCGCCACTCCTCGCCGCCGAGGGTGATGATCGAGTCGACCGGGTCCACGGTGGTGCCGGCGACCGAGTCGACGACCGACCGCTCCTCCTTGGCCAGCCGGTTGAGCAGGCTGGACTTGCCCACGTTGGGCCGCCCGACCAGCGCCACCCGCCGCGGGCCGCCCTCCTCGGGCTGCTCCCGGGGCGCCTCGGGCAGCGCGTCGAGCACCAGGTCGAGCAGGTCACCGCTCCCCCGGCCGTGCAGCGCGCTGACCGGCTGCGGCTCGCCCAGGCCCAGCGACCACAGCTCCGCGGCGTTGGCCTCGCTGCGCTCGTCGTCGACCTTGTTGGCGACGACGATCACCGGCCGGTCGCTGCGGCGCAGGATGCGCGCGGCGGCCAGGTCGGTGTCGGTGGCGCCCACCCGGCTGTCGACCACGAACACGATGACGTCGGCGGTGCGCATCGCGAACTCCGCCTGCCGGCTGATCGACGCGCCCAGCCCCTCGGCCTTCGGGTCCCAGCCGCCGGTGTCGGTGACGGTGAACCGCCGGCCGTTCCACAGCGCCTCGTAGGAGATGCGGTCCCGGGTCACCCCCGGGATGTCCTGCACCACCGCGGCGCGCCGGCCCAGGACGCGGTTCACCAGCGTCGACTTGCCCACGTTGGGCCGGCCGACGATCGCCACCACCGGCAGCGGACCGCCGGTGCCCTCCTCGCTCATGCTCTCTCCCCCGCACCGACCGCCGAGAGCGCCAGCTCGACGATGCGGTCGACGACGCCCTCCCGGTCCAGGTCGGTGCTGTCGACGACCACCGCGTCGGCGGCCGGCCGCAGCGGGCTGTCCGCGCGGCTGCTGTCGTACTCGTCCCGGCGGCGCAGGTCGGCCGCCAGGTCGGCGATCTCGTCCGGGGTGGTCAGCCCCAGCTGGGCGGCCCGCCGCTGCGCGCGCGCCTCCGGCGCGGCGGTCAGGTAGACCTTCACGGTGGCGTCGGGCAGCACCACGGTGCCGATGTCCCGGCCCTCGACGACGACGGCGTCGGCCGCGGCCACCAGCGCCCGCTGCTGGCCGACCAGCTGCCGGCGCACCGCGGGCACCGCCGAGACCGCCGAGACGTTGCGGGTCACCTCGGCGCCGCGGATCCGCACCGCGACGTCGGCGCCGTCGACCTCGACCCGCTCGGTGTCCGCCGCCGTCCCCACCTCGATGCGCGCGCCGGCGACCACGCGGGCCACCGCCTCGGCGTCCTCGGGGTCGACGCCGGCGTCGAGGACGGCCACGGTCGCGGCCCGGTACATCGCGCCGGTGTCCAGGTAGGCCGCGCCCAGCCGGGTCGCCGCCGCGCGCGCGACGCTGGACTTGCCCGTGCCCGACGGCCCGTCGAGGGTGACCTGCCCCCGGAACCCCTGCTCGCCCACTGCGCCGTTGCTCCGCACAGTGGTCTCCGCTCGCCGGCGCTCGCTCACTGCGCGATGTCCCGTCGCAGCGCCACGGCACCCCGCAGGTACACGTGCTGGATGTCCCCGCGCTGCCGCTCGGTCTCCACGTGCGCCATGAGCCGCAGCACCCGCGGCAGCGCGTGCTGCACGCCGATCTCGGTGGCGCACATCAGCGGCACGTCGCCCATCCCGAGCTCGCGGGCGGCCAGCGCCGGGAACTCCGAGACCAGGTCCGGGGTCGCGGTGAACAGGATGCTGATGATGTCGTCGTGGTGGAGGCCGTTGCGCTCGACCACGGTGCTCACCAGCTCCCGGGTGGCCTCGAGGACCTGCTCGCGTTCGTCGGCGTCCACCTGCGTCGCGCCCCGGATGGCCCGTACGGCCACGTGCACCCTCCTCGTTCGGTCCCGGCGCCCGGATCAGGGGTGCCCGGTCGAGTCTAGGTACCCCGCGCCACCTCCCGGTCGCCGGTGACCGGAGCCGCCGGGGCCGGCGGTGTCCTGGAGGCCCGTTCGGCGCCCAGGCCGCGACTGAGCTGGGGATAACGGCCAGCGGTCCGGCCGGACGGCAGGGTGCCGGGTGTCACGACCGGCAGCCGCGCGTGACGGAGCGCTTCCCGTCCGTGCCGGTCCGCGACGGGTCGCCGTCCGCCGGAGTCGGCAGGGACCTAGGGCCCTGGGGAGTTACGGACGGATTCGTCACGGTCGAGGGGTGAGTCGAGAAGAGGCCCACCGCCGCACCCCTGCCCGCCGACGGCGGACCCCCGCGGGTCCGCCCGCCTCCCAGCGGGCGCCCGGGGAGGACGCTCGTCCGCTGCCCCCGCTGTCCACCGCGCGCACCGACCGGAGCACCGGCGTCATCACCGTCCGCGGCCGCCTCGACCGGATCGGCGCCGAGGCGCTGTGCCGGACCGTGACCGGGCTGCGGCGGCTGGGCCACCGGCAGGTCGTCGTGCGGCTCGACTCGGCCACCGTGACCCACGACGCCCGGGCACTGCTCGCCGACCTCGCCCGCCGGATGCCCGCCGGCGAGCGCCTCGTGCTCCGGTGAGCGCGGACACCCGGCGCCGCGAGCACTGGACGATGGGCGCGGACGCGGTGCGCCCCCTCGAGTGCGGCGGGGAGTCGCTGGACCTGCCCGTGGGCCGCCTGCACGCGGTGAGCGGCGACGGCCTGCTGGTCGGCCGGTCGGTGTGCCTGGCGCCGGTGACGCTGCTCGACCCGGCGGTGTGGTCCTGGCCCGAGGACCGGGACGAGGCCGGCGACCCGCTGTGCTGGATCTGCCTCGCGCTGACCGCCTGACCCGCGCCGGCCGTCAGAGCGGGCGGATGCCCCAGGTGCCGGTCGTGGACTCCCCCGGCGCCAGCCGCCGCACCGCCTCACCCGAGCGGAACGCGTCCGGCGGGCAGGTCATCGGCTCGACGGCGAGGCCGTGCCGGCGGCGCGACGGCGGCTCGACGACGTCGCCGGTGAACACCTGCAGGTACCCGTAGGAGGCGTCCATCCAGACCGCGACGCCGCTGCCGTCCGGGCGGACCAGCCGCACCTCGGCCACGCCGTCGCCGTCCCGGGCGAGGTCGGTGAAGCAGTCGTCGACCACCAGGTCGCCGACCCGCCGGCCGGCGCGCAGGTCGAACGGCGTCCCCTCCACCGGCTCGCTGCCCACCGGCAGCAGCCGGTCGTCGGTCAGCAGCCGGGTGGCGGCGGGCAGGGTGAGGGTGCAGTCGTCGACCCGCAGCCCCGGACCGGCGGCGAGGTAGGGGTGGTGGCCCTCGCCGTAGGGCAGGTCGGTGCCGCCCTCGTTGGTGGCGGTGGTGGTCACCCGCAGGCCGTCGTCGGTGAGCTCCCACGCCACCTGCAGCCGCAGGGTGAACGGGTAGCCCGGCTGCGGGTGCAGCACGTACCCGAGGACGACGCGGTCCCCCGCCCGGTCGAGCACCCGCCAGGGCACGTGCCGCACCAGCCCGTGGATCGCCGTCCCGCGCTCGGGCTCGGTCACCGCGGTGACGTGCCGGACGCCGTCCCAGGACCAGACGCCGTCGCGCAGCCGGTTGGGCCAGGGCGCGAGCACGTGCCCGCGGACGTCCGCGGCCATCTCGGCCGCGTCGTAGCCGTCGACGACGTCGCGGCCGCCGGCGCGGTAGGTGCGCAGGCCGCCGCCGACCTCGACGACGACGGCCTCGGCGTCCCCGCGGCGGAGGACGTGCTGCTCGCCGGTGGGCGGGAGGCTCACCCGAGCCGCTCGCCGTCGACGGTGGAGAACAGGTGCACGTGGCCGGCGCGCGGCGTGACGTGCACCCGGTCGCCCTTGAGCGGCGGGCGGCGGCCGTCGACCCGGACGGTGACGGTGTGCCGGGTGCCGTCCAGGTCCGCGTGGCCGTAGACGTAGGCGTCCGCGCCGAGCTCCTCGACGACGTCGACCTCCACCGGGATGCCGTGCTCCCCGACCTCGAGGTCCTCGGGCCGGACGCCGAGCACCACCCGGTCGGCGGCCGCGCGGCCGAGCACCTCGCGCTCGACCGGGTGCACGGTGTCGCCGAAGCGGACACCGCCGTCGGCCACCGGCAGCTCGACGAGGTTCATCGCCGGGGAGCCGATGAAGCCCGCGACGAAGACGTTGCGCGGCCGGTCGTAGAGCTCGCGCGGCCGGCCGGCCTGCATGAGCAGGCCGTCCTTGAGCACCGCCACGCGGTCGCCCATGGTCATCGCCTCGGTCTGGTCGTGGGTGACGTAGACCGTGGTGATCCCCAGGCGGCGCTGCAGCTGGGCGATCTGGGTGCGGGTCTGCACGCGCAGCTTCGCGTCGAGGTTGGACAGCGGCTCGTCCATGAGGAAGACCTGCGGCTTGCGGACGATCGCCCGGCCCATCGCCACCCGCTGGCGCTGGCCGCCGGACAGCGCGCGCGGCTTGCGGTCCAGGTACTGCTCGAGGTCCAGCAGCTTCGCGGCCTCGCGCACCCGCTCGCCGATCTCGGCCTTGCCGACCTTGGCCATCCTGAGCGCGAAGCCCATGTTGTCGGCCACGGTCATGTGCGGGTACAGCGCGTAGTTCTGGAAGACCATCGCGATGTCGCGCGCCTTGGCCGGCAGGTCGGTGACGTCGCGGTCGCCGATGAGGATGCGGCCGGCGTCGACGTCCTCCAGGCCGGCGAGCATCCGCAGCGACGTGGACTTGCCGCAGCCGGACGGGCCGACCAGGACGAGGAACTCGCCGTCCTCGACCTGCAGGTCCAGCGCGTCGACGGCGGGCCGGTCCGCGCCCGAGTAGATCCGGGTCGCGGAGTCGTAGGTGACGGTGGCCATGGGGGTGCTCCTCGGGGGTACGGCGACGGTGCCGGCGGTGCGGGGCGGATCAGGTGCGGGGCGGATCAGGTGCGGTTCGCGATGAGGTCGCGGACCTCGGCGTAGCGCTCGCGGACGGCGGGGGTCGGGTCGGCCTCGTGCACCTCGGTGCCCGGCCGGGGCCACTCGGGCGCGGCGTCCGCGCCGGACAGCACCCAGGCGGCCTGGCGGGCGGCGCCGTCGGCCACGTACTCCCCCGGCGGCGGCACGAGCACCGGCACGCCGAGGACGGCGGGGGCGATCCGGCGGACCGCCTCCGAGCGGGCGCCGCCGCCGACCAGGAACACCCGCCGCACCTCCGCGCCGGTGGCCCGGACGGCGTCCAGGCCGTCGGCGAGGCCGCACAGCAGCCCCTCGACGGCGGCGCGGGCGAGCGAGGCGGGGGTGGAGGTGGCGAGCGTCAGGCCGTGCAGCGCGCCGGTCGAGTCGGGGCGGTCCGGCGTCCGCTCGCCCTCCAGGTAGGGCACGAGGACCAGGCCGCCGGCGCCGGCCGGGGCCGACAGGGCCAGCCGGGACAGCTCGTCGTGGCCGACGCCGAGCAGCCGCGCCGTGGCGTCGAGGACGCGGGCGGCGTTCAGCGTGGCCACCAGCGGCAGGTAGTTGCCGGTGGCGTCGGCGAACCCGGCCACGGCGCCGCTGGCGTCGGCGGCCGGCGTCGTGGAGACGATCGAGACGACGCCGGAGGTGCCGATCGAGCAGACGACGTCGCCGGGCTCGGCCGCCAGGCCCAGCGCCGCGGCGGCGTTGTCGCCGGTGCCGGGGCCGAGGACGGCGCCGGTGCTGCCCGCCCACGCCAGCGTCCCGGCGGACTCGGCCGGGCCGAGCACCCGCGGCAGCACCGGGGTGCTGCCGAAGGCACGCTCCAGCAGGTCGGGGCGGTACTCCCCCGTCGCCGCCGACCAGTAGCCGGTGCCGCTCGCGTCGCCGCGGTCGGTGACCAGCGCGCCCAGGCCCGGCTGCCCGGCGAGCACCCAGGTCAGCCAGTCGTGCGGCAGGCAGACCGCGGCCGTGCGCTCGGCGTTGGCCGGCTCGTGCTCGGCCAGCCAGCGCAGCTTGGTGACGGTGAACGACGCCACCGGCACCAGGCCGACGGCGTCGGCCCACGCCTGCGGGCCGCCGAGCTCACGGGTGAGGTCGGCGGCCGCGCCGGCGGAGCGGGTGTCGTTCCAGAGCAGGGCGTCGCGCACGACCCGGCCGTCCCCGTCGAGGCAGACCATGCCGTGCTGCTGACCGCCGACGGCGACGGCGGCGACGTCGTCGAGCCCGCCGGCCTGCGCCACCGCCTGCTCCAGGGCGGCCGCCCAGGCCGCGGGGGCCACCTCGGTCCCCTCCGGGTGCGGCGCCCGGCCCTCGCGCACGAGGGCACCGGACGCCGCGTCCCGGACGACGACCTTGCAGGCCTGGGTCGAGGTGTCGACCCCCGCGACCAGGGACATCAGCGGGCGCCGAGCAGGTGCTCGAGGGCCAGCTGGGACAGGCGGACCTGACCGCCGCGGCGGGCGCCGGCGGCCTCGGCGTCGAAGTCCTCGAACGCCGAGCGGTCGGCCAGCAGCTGCTCGTAGGACTCGCCGTCGCCGAGGGTCGGCTGGGCGAGCTCCGGCACGGCGGCGTCGGCGAGGGCCTCCTGCACCTCCGGGTCGGCGCGGAACGCGGCGGCCCGCTCCTTGAGCAGGAGGTAGGTGCGCATGTTGGCCTCGGCCGACTCCCAGACGCCCTTGACGTCCTCGGTGCGCAGCGGCTTGTAGTCGAAGTGGCGGGGGCCCTCGTAGCGGGCGCCGCCGGACGGGAAGCCGTTCTCCAGCAGGTCGACGGTGGCGAAGGCGGAGAGCAGGTCGCCGTGACCGAAGACGAAGTCCTGGTCGTAGCGCGGGCCCTTCTGCCCGTTGAGGTCGATGTGGAAGAGCTTGCCCTGCCACAGCGCCTGGGCGATGCCGTGCGTGTAGTTGAGGCCGGCCATCTGCTCGTGCCCGACCTCGGGGTTCACGCCCACCAGGTCGGCGTGCTCGAGGGTGTTGATGAAGGCGATGGCGTGGCCGATGGTCGGCAGGAAGATGTCGCCACGCGGCTCGTTGGGCTTGGGCTCCAGGGCGAAGCGCAGGCCGTAGCCGCGGTCCTCGGAGTACTGGGCCAGGGTGTCGATGCCCTCGCGGTAGCGGTCCAGCGCGGCCTTGAGGTCCTTGGCGCTGTCGACCTCGGCGCCCTCGCGGCCGCCCCACAGCACGTAGGTCTGCGCGCCGAGCTCGGCGGCGAGGTCCATGTTGCGCATGATCTTGCGCATCGCGAACCGGCGGACGCCGCGGTCGTTGGCGGTGAGCCCGCCCTCCTTGAACACCGGGTGGGTGAACAGGTTGGTGGTCACCATCGGCACGACCAGGCCGGTCTCGGCCAGCGCCTTCTTGAAGGCCTCGATCCGCTGGGTGCGGGCGGCGTCGTCGCTGCCGAACGGGATGAGGTCGTCGTCGTGGAAGGTGACGCCGTAGGCGCCGAGCTCGGCGAGCTTGTGCACGCTCTCGACCGGGTCCAGCTCGGGGCGGGTGGCCTCGCCGAACGGGTCGCGTGCCGTCCAGCCGACCGTCCAGAGGCCGAACGAGAACCTGTCGTCGCGGGTGGGGTGCGTCATGGGGTAACTCCCGGGAACTGAGCGGGGAGGCCGTGCGGGGATGCGCACAGGCCGGTGGCCGGCGGAGCGGCGCTGATTTTGTTTCGGACTAGAACATAATGCACGTCACAGCTAACCTCAAGCCCGTGTCCGAGCCCGGTGCGAGCCCCGAGACGGGTCGTGCGCGGCCCTCGACCCCCCGGCCCGCGAACCTCGCGCTGGTGCTGCGGACGGTGTGCTCCGCCACTCCCCCACCCTCGCGCGCCGACGTCGCGGCGGCCACCGGGATGACCCGGGCGACCGCCGCCCGGCTGGCCGACGACCTGGTCGCCGGCGGCCTGCTCGACGAGGTCGAGTCCACGCCGTCGGGCCGCCGCGGCCGCCCGGCCACGCCGCTCGCCCCCGGCGCCCGGGTCGTGGCCCTGGGCCTGCAGGCCGACGCCGGCCTGCTCGCCGGCCGGTTGCTGGACCTGCGCGGCCGGGTGGTGGGCGAGCGGGTCGAGCCCGGCGACTTCCGCGGCAGCGACCCCGCACCCACGCTCGCCCGGCTCGGCCGGCTCGCGACCGGCCTGCTCGACGGGCTCCCCGACGGCGCCCGGGTCGCCGGCGCCGGCCTCGCGCTGCCCGGCATCGTCGACGTCGACGCCGGCGTCCTGCTGCGCGCGCCCAACCTCGGCTGGTCCGACCTGCGCCCGGCCGACCTGCTCGGCCCGCCACTGCCCGCGGAGCTGGTCCTGGGCAACGAGGCCGACCTGGCCGCGCGCACGGTCGCCGAGACCGCGCCCGGCCGGCCGGGGCCGCACCGGGACTTCGTCTACCTGTCCGGGCAGATCGGCGTCGGCGGCGCGACCGTCATGGACGGCCGGGTGGTCAGCGGCAGCTCCGGCTGGGCCGGCGAGATGGGCCACGTGTGCGTCGACCCCGCGGGGCCGGCCTGCCGCTGCGGGTCCACCGGCTGCCTGGAGCAGTACGCCGGCCGCGACGCGCTGCTGGCCGCCGCCGGGCTCCCCCGCGACACCGGCCCCGGCGAGCTGGCCCGCCGCGCCGCCGACGGCGACCCCGCGGCCCGCGCGGCGGTCGACGGCGCCGCCCGCGCGCTGGGCGTGGCGCTGGCCGGGGTGCTCAACGTCCTGGACGTGCCGACCGTCGTGCTCGGCGGCCACCTCGGCGAGCTGGCCGCGCTGCTGTGCCCGGCGCTCGAGGAGGCGCTGGGCCGGCGGGTGCTGTCGGCCCGCTGGCGCCGGCCCCGGGTGGAGGCCGCGCTCGCCGCCCCGGCCGCCGGGGCGACCGGGGCGGCGCTGCGCGCGCTGGCCGGCGTGGTCGCCGACCCCGCGCGCTGGCTGCGACCGCACTGAGCTACTTGCCGAAGCCGGCGGTGAGGCCGCTGAGCAGGTAGCGGCGGCCGACCAGGTAGAGCACGAAGATCGGCACCACCGACAGGGTCACGGCCGCGAGCAGGCCGGGCACGTTGGTGCCGAACTGGCCCTGGAAGTCCCACAGGCCGAGCGTGAGCACCCGGTTGTCCTCGGACTGGGTGAGCACCAGCGGGAACAGGAAGCCGTTCCAGGCGGTGAGCGAGGTGAACACCGACACCGTGGTGATCGCGGGCTTGGCCAGCGGCAGCACCAGGTTGCGCAGCACCGCGAACGGGCCGGCGCCGTCGAGGGTCTGCGCCTCGTAGAGCTCGCCGGGGATGTCGCGCAGGCTGTTGACCATCACCAGCAGCGCCACCGGCATGGCGAACGCCGCCGTCGGCAGGATGACCGCCAGCAGGGTGTCGTACAGGCGCATCTGCGTGATCATCAGGTACACGGGGATGATCGCCGCCTGCGCCGGGATGGCCAGGCCGACGAGCATCAGCGAGAAGCCGCGCTGCACGAACCGGCCGGCGTTGCGGGCCACCGCGTAGGCCGCCGGCAGGGTGAGCCCGACGACGATCGCCACCGTCGCGACGGTCACGACGACCGTGTTGAGCAGGTAGGTCGTGAACCCGCCCTCGAAGACGGTCCGGTAGTTGTCCAGCGTCGGGTCCGACGGCGGGACCAGCGGGTTGTCCGACAGGTAGTCCTGCCGGGTCCGCAGGCTCCCCGACACCAGGTAGTACAGCGGGACGGCGACCAGCACCAGCCAGACCAGCGACAGGACGCCGGCCAGGACGTTGGGTCGCTCGCGGCGGCGCCGGCGGCGGGAGCGGGGCGGCGCGGGGGCCGCGCCGGCGCCGGTGGTGGGCAGCGCGGTGGCGGTCACAGGCCCTCCTGCTGGCTCTGCATGGCCCGGAAGCCGGTGACGCGGGTGACGAAGAGGGACAGCCCGGCGCCGAGCACCAGCAGCAGCACGGCGATCGCGCTGGCGTAGCCGAACTCGAAGCCGCTGAAGCCGGTGATGTACATGTACAGCGGCGCGATGCGGGTCGTCGTCCCGGGACCGCCCCCGGTGAGGATGAGGATCGTGTCGAAGGTGGTGAACGAGCCGACCAGCATGAGCACGCTGGAGGTGATCACCGTGTACTTCAGCAGCGGCAGCGTGATCGTGAAGAACTGGCGGAAGCGGCCGGCGCCGTCGATGGTGGCCGCCTCGTAGAGGCTGTGCGGGATCTGCCGCGCCGCGCCTTGGTAGAGCAGCGTGTGGAACGGGACGTACTGCCAGGAGACGACCCAGACCACGGTGTAGATGACGATCTCGGTGTCGCCGAGGAAGTTGAACCGGTCGAGGAACGGCAGCGCCTGGGTGACCCCGAAGTTCGGGTCGAGCACCGAGGCCCACAGCAGCGCGATGGCCGCCGTCGACAGGAGCAGGGGCAGGAAGAACAGCGAGCTGAGCACGGCGCGGTTGCGCTGCCGCCCGGCCGCCCAGACCCCGATCAGGAGAGCGATCGGGGTCTGGACGGCCCAGGAGGCCACCATGAACAGCAGGGTGAGCAGCAGGGCGTCGCGCGCCTCGCCGTCGGCGACCAGGCGCTCCCAGTTCGCCGCCCCGGACGGCTGCGGGAACCCGAAGCCGTCCCAGTCGGTGAAGCTGAGGTAGACGACCAGGACCATCGGCAGCACCGCGAAGAACCCGAAGAAGGCCAGCGCGGGTGCCAGGTACCAACCCGAGGGACGCTCCCGCGCCCCCTTCGGCCTCCCCGGCGGCGCGGACGCCGCCGGGGTCGCCTCGGGTGTCACGAGGGTGCTGCCTGCCATGCCGGTTCCCCTGCCGTGTGGTGGGTGGTGCGGTGGTGCGGTGGTGTCGGACCGTCAGGCCGCGGACATCGCCGAGACGAAGCCCTCGGGGGTCTGCTCACCGAGGAACAGGCGCTGCAGCTCGGTCAGCATCTCCGTGGCCTGGTCGGCGGGCAGGTCCTGGTCCCAGGACAGCTGGAAGTTCGGGGCACCCTCGACCAGGTCGTAGATCCAGGTCGTGTAGTCGGCGTTCTCCCCCGCCTCGAGCTGCTCGCGGACGCCGGTCACCGCCGGCACGTCACCGGCCGCCACCAGGTCCTCGACGTACTGCTCGTCGTTGAGCGCGGTCGACACGTACTCCAGCGCGGCGTCCTTGTGGTCGGAGTCCGCGGCCACCGAGTAGAAGTTGGTCGGGTTGCCGACGACGTTGGCCGGGTCACCGGCGCCGCCCTCGACGGCCGGGAACGGCGCCCAGCCCAGGTTGCCCGCCTCGACGAACTCGGGGCTCTGGCCGAGCTGGTTCACGTACTCCCACGATCCCATGAGGTGGAAGCCGGCGTCGCCCTGGGCGAGGATCGTCGACGCGCCGCCGACGTCGTAGCCGACGGAGGCGAAGTCGTCGCCGAAGGCGCCGCGGTCGACCAGGTCGGTGACCATCTGCAGGGACTGCAGGACGGCGGGGTTCTCCCAGGCGCCGTCCTCGCCGTCGCGGATGGCCTGGAAGACCTCCGGGCCGCCGACGCGGTCGAGCAGGTACTCGATCCACATCAGCTCGGTCCAGGACTGCGAGCCGGCCAGCGCGATCGGGGTGACCCCGTCGGCCTTGAGGGCGTCGACGGCGGCCAGCAGCTGGTCCCAGGTCTGCGGGACCTGGACGCCGGCGGCGTCGAGGACCTGCTTGTTGTAGAAGAGCGCGACCGGCTGCACGCCGCGCATCGGGATCCCGTAGTACTTGCCGTCGAGCTGGGCGGCCTCGAGGACGCTCGGGATGAACGAGTCGCGGAGCTCGGTGTCCTCCTCGAGCAGCGGGGTGAGGTCCTCCACCGCGTCGGCGTCGACGTACTCCTTGAGGTTGCCGCCGCCCCAGTTGAAGAAGACGTCGGGGGCCTCGGGCGAGCCCAGGGCCACGCGCAGGCGCTGCTTGTACGGGTCGTTGCCGAACGTCGTCAGCTCGGCGTCACCCGCCTCGCTGACCTCGTTGAAGCGGGAGACCGAGGACTCCTCGATCGGGTTCAGGACGGTGTCCTGCAGGGCCCACACCTGGGCGGCGTCGCCGCCGCCACCGCCTCCGCCGGGGCCGGAGGAGCCGCAGGCGGCCAGGCTCGCTGCGAGGAGGAGCGCGCCGGCAGACGCGGCTCCGCGGGTCAGACGCCGGGATGACATCCCATCGCCGCCTTTCTGTTTCGACGTTGAAAACCGAAAGTTTCGGAGTGGTGCGAGAACGTAAGCCACGTCACCGGTCGTGTCAACGCGCCCGCCCTGGGCGCGCCGAAGCGGATCTTCGCGACCCGTGCGGTCTCCCGACCGCACGCGCGGACCGACCAGCACGGATGAGCGGGGCTGGCGGTTTCGGAGATGTTTCGATAGCGTTCCCGCTCACATTCGTCCGGCACCGCCGCCGGGGCCCCTCCTCCGGCCCACCCCGGGACGCCAGGCTGGACGGCACCCGGCGGGCACACCGGCCGCCGGCGACCGGCGACCCAGGAGGACCCCCCGTGTCCGAGCAGACGGCAGGCCGCCCGACCCTGGCGAGCATCGCCGCGGCGGCAGGCGTCTCGCTGCCCACCGTGAGCAAGGTCGTCAACGGCAAGACCGACGTCGCCCCCGCCACCCGCGAGCGCGTGCTGGCCCTGCTCGACCAGTACGACTACGTGCCGGTGTCCCGGCGGCCCGTCCCCGAGCCGGAGAGCCCGCTGGTCGACGTCGTGTTCACCGCGCTGGACAGCCCCTGGGCGGTCGAGCTGCTGCGCGGCATCACCGAGAGCGGCCTGGAGATCGTCCTCGACTCGCTCGCCGCGCGGCCGCAGGGCGGGGACTGGGTCCGCTCGCTGATCGCCGGGGGCCGCCGCGGCGCCATCGTGGTCACCTCCCGCATCACCGCCGCCGACCAGCGCCGGCTGGGCCGCTCCCACCTGCCGGTCGTCGTCATCGACCCGGTCGACATGCCCGGGCCCGACGTGCCCAGCGTCGGCGCCACCAACTGGTCCGGCGGCATGGCCGCCACCGAGCACCTCGTCGAGCTCGGGCACCGGCGGATCGCGGTCATCGGCGGTCCCGAGGACTACCTGTGCAGCCGGGCCCGGATCGACGGCTACCGCGCCGCGCTCGACCGCGCCGGCATCCCGGCCGACCCGGCGCTGGTGCGGCACGGCAACTTCCACCACGACGGCGGCTACGAGCGGGCCCGCGAGCTGCTGGCGCTGCCCGACCCGCCGACGGCGGTGTTCGCCGGCAGCGACGAGCAGGCCTTCGGCGTGCTGGAGGCCGCCCGGCAGGCCGGCCTGTCGGTCCCGGGCGACCTGTCCGTCGTCGGCTTCGACGACCTGCCGATGGCCCGCTGGTCCTCCCCTCCCCTGACCACCGTGCGCCAGCCGCTGGCCGACATGGGCCGGATGGCCGGGCGCATGCTCCTCGACCTCGTCAGCGGCCGGGAGCTGGCCAGCCAGCGGGTGGAGCTCGCCACCTCGCTGGTCCCGCGCGCCTCGACGGCGCGCCGTCCCTGACCCGATGCCCGTACCCCCCGGCCGGGCGGCGCACGCGCCGTCCGGCTCCTCCCCGCACGTCTGGAGCCGCCCCGTGACCGACCGATCCCTCCTCGACGCACCCGCCGCCGGCGACTGGCGGGACCCGTCCCGGCCGCTGGGCGAGCGGGTGCGCGAGCTCATGGCCGAGATGACCCTCGAGGAGAAGGTCGCCCAGCTCTACGGCGTGTGGACGACGATCGGCGAGAGCGAGGACGTCGCCCCCAACCAGCACGAGTTCTCCGAGCCGCTGCCGCCGTGGGAGGAGCTCACCCGGCCCGGGCTCGGGCAGCTGACCCGCGTGTTCGGCACCGTGCCGGTCGAGCCGCTCACCGGCGCCCGCGTGCTGGCCAGCACCCAGCGCGGCATCGTCGAGGGCTCCCGGCTGGGCATCCCGGCGATCGCGCACGAGGAGTGCCTGACCGGGCTCGCCGCCTGGCAGGCCACCGTGTTCCCGACGCCGCTGGCCTGGGGCGCCTCCTTCGACCCCGCCACCGTGCACGCCATGGCCGCGGGCATCGGCGGGCTGATGCGCCGCATCGGCGTGCACCAGGGCCTCGCGCCGGTCCTCGACGTCACCGTCGACGCCCGCTGGGGCCGCACCGAGGAGACGATCGGCGAGGACCCGTACCTGGTCGCCGCGCTGGGCACCGCCTACGTCCGCGGCCTGGAGGACACCGGCGTCGTCGCCACCCTCAAGCACTTCGCCGGCTACTCCGCCTCCGGCGCCGGGCGCAACCACGCCCCGGTGCGGCTGGGCCCGCGCGAGTTCGCCGACCTGCTGCTGCCGCCGTTCGAGACGGCGCTGCGCGAGGGCGGCGCCCGCTCGGTCATGCACTCCTACGCCGCCGTCGACGGCGTCCCGCCCGCCGCCGACCCGGCGCTGCTCACCGACCTGCTGCGCGGGACGCTGGGCTTCGACGGCGTCGTGGTCGCCGACTACTTCGGCGTCTCGTTCCTCGAGACCACCCAGCACGTCGCCGGCTCCCCCGGCGAGGCCGCGGCGCAGGCGCTGGCCGCCGGCGTCGACGTCGAGCTGCCGACCGTCCGCTGCTACGGCGCGCCGCTGCTGGAGCGGGTGCGCTCGGGCGAGGTGCCCGAGGCGCTGGTGGACCGCGCGGTGGAGCGGGTGCTGCGGCAGAAGGGCGAGCTCGGCCTGCTCGACGCCGGCTGGGACCCCGAGCCGGAGGCGCTGCGCAGCGGCGAGCCGCTGGACTTCGACCCGCCGCACCTGCGCGAGATCGCCCGCGTGCTCGCCGAGCGCTCGGTGGTGCTGCTGGACAACCCCGGCGGCGCCCTGCCGTTGGCGGCGCCGCAGCGGATCGCCGTCGTCGGCCCGTGCGCGGACTCGGTGCTGTCGCTCATGGGCTGCTACGCCTTCCCCAACCACGTCGGCCCGCAGCACCCCGACGTGCCGGTGGGCCTGGAGGTGCCCACGCTGCTCGACGCCGTCCGCGCCGAGTTCGCCGGCGCCGAGGTGACCACCGCCCCGGGCTGCCCGGTGCAGGAACCCGACCGCAGCGGCTTCGACGCCGCCGTGGCCGCCGCCCGCGACGCCGACGTGTGCGTGGCCGTCGTCGGCGACACCTCGGGCCTGTTCGGCCGCGGCACCTCCGGCGAGGGCTGCGACGCGGCCGACCTGCGGCTGCCCGGCGTGCAGGGCGAGCTGCTCGACGCGCTGCTGGGGTCGGGCACCCCGGTCGTCGTCGTGCTGCTCACCGGCCGGCCCTACGCCTTGGGCGGCGTCGCCGGCCGGGCCGCGGCGGTCGTGCAGGCGTTCTTCCCCGGCGAGGAGGGTGCCGGCGCGGTCGCGGGCGTGCTCAGCGGCCGGGTGAACCCCTCGGGCCGGCTGCCGGTGTCGGTGCCGCGCGGGCCCGGCGGGTCGCCGGCCACCTACCTGGCGCCCACCCTCGGCCGCGCCGGCGGGATCAGCTCGGCCGACCCGACGCCGCTGTTCCCCTTCGGCCACGGCCTCGGCTACACGACCGCCGACTGGTCCGACCTCGCGGTGTCCGGCGAGGAGTGGGCCACCGACGGCGAGCTGACCGTCTCCTGCACGGTCCGCAACACCGGCGGCCGCGCGGGCGCCGAGGTGGTGCAGCTGTACCTGTCCGACCCGGTGGCCAGCGCGGTGCAGCCGCTGCGCCGGCTGGTCGGTTTCGCCCGGGTGGAGCTCGACGCCGGCGCCGCGGCGCGGGTGAGCTTCCGCCTGCACGCCGACCGGGCCTCGTTCACCGGGCGGGACCTGCGCCGCGTCGTCGAGGCCGGGGAGGTGCAGCTCGCCGTCGGCGCCTCCAGCGAGGACCTGCGGCTGCGCGCGACCGTGCGGCTCACCGGGCCGGACCGGGTCGTCGGCCCGGACAGGGTGCTCACCACCCCGGCCGAGGTCACCGCGCTCTGACCGCCCCGCGGCCCGTCCCCCGCACCCGGGGGCGGGCCGCGGCCGGCCCTCCTCCGCCGTGATCATCGGCGGGTGGCGGCCCGACACGCCGCCCGGGGCGGCCGGATGCCGATGATCCCGCCGAGGTGGTCAGGCCGACCCGGGACGCCAGCCGCGGCTGACCAGCGCCCGGCGCGTCCGCTCGACGACCACGGTCGGCGACTCCGCGTGGCGCGCCGCGAACCGCAGCACCAGCCAGCCGTCGGCGGCCATCAGCGAGTAGCGGTCGACGTCCCTGCCGAACTGCCCGGGCTCGGCGTGCAGGCGCCCCTCGTACTCGATCAGCAGACGCCACCGCTCGTAGCCGAGGTCGGCGTGCGCGACCACCCGTCCCCGGCTGTCCCGGACCGCGATCTGCGGCTGGGGGTCGGGCAGCTCGCTGGCCAGCAGCCAGTACCGCAGCAGGCTCTCCGGCCGGGACATCGGGGCCGGCGTCAGCAGGGGCGCGCACTGCCGGGCACGGACGACGCCACGGACCCTGGCGGCGCGCTCCAGGCGCCGGGCGAGCGCCCCCGCGGTCAGGTGGCCGGCGCGCGCCAGCGCGTCGCCCACCGCGACCAGCTCGTGGGGCGGCAGGTGCTCGGCGAGGTCCAGCCAGGTCTGCGGCCCCGACGTCGTCCGCAGTCCCCGGTGCACGACGACGTCCTCCGCGGCGAGCCGCCGGGTGTGGACGACGAACTCGGCGCGCTGCGGGAGCACCCGGCGCGGGGTCAGGGCGACGTGGGCCCGCGCCGGCGGGTCGACGTGCGCGCCGAGGAGCGCCGCGGCGGTGCGGTGGCTGAAGGCGGCGTCGTCGGGGAGCAGGCCGGCGAGCAGCGCGAGACGTTCCCGTCCGTCGATGGCGTCGTCCAGGCGGACGACGAGGTCGTGGGCCAGCCGCACGAACCCGGGGCCGCGCAGGCGGGCGCGGGTCAGTCCGGCGGCGCGGGCGGAGGCGGCGGTGTACGCCGGTGGCAGGGACACGCCGCCACGCTGCTGGTGGACCGCCCGGCGCCGGCCGCCCGGCGGGCGGGTGTGGACGAACGCCGGTCTGTGGACACCGGGCCTCCCGCCGTGATCATCGGCGGGTGGCGGCCCGACACGCCGCCCGGGGCCGCCGGATGCCGATGATCACGGGCGGAGGATCACGGGCGGAGGATCACGGGCGGAGGGGCTACAGGCCGACGGCCTCCTCCAGCGCGCCGACCTCCTGGCGGGTGAGCCGGCGGATCGAGCCGCTGCGCATCCGCTGCAGCGACACCGGGCCGATCGCGGTGCGGGTCAGCCGGGACACCGGCAGGTTCACCGCGGCCAGCAGCCGCCGGACGATGTGCTTGCGGCCCTCGTGCAGGACGACCTCGACGACCGACTGGCCGGCGTGGGTGTCCACGACCCGGAAGGAGTCGACCTTCACCGGGCCGTCCTCGAGCTCGATCCCGGCGCGCAGTCGGCGGTGCAGGTCGCGCGGGATGGACCCGGACACCTGCGCCAGGTAGGTCTTCTTCACCTCGTAGGAGGGGTGCGCCAGCCGGTGCGCGAGCTCGCCGTCGTTGGTCACCAGCAGCAGGCCCTCGGTGTCCTGGTCGAGCCGGCCGACGTGCACCAGCCCGGGCGCGAGGTCGCCGATCATGTCGCCGACGGTGGGCCGGTCGCGGTCGTCGCTCATCGCGGTGACGACGCCCGGCGGCTTGTTGAGCGCGTAGGTGACCCGGTCGTCGCGCAGCTCGATCCGCCGCCCGTCGACGGCGATCTTGTCGGTGTGCGGGTCGACCCGCATGCCCTGCACGGTGACGACGCGGCCGTTCACGCTGATCCGGCCGCGGTCGATCATCTCCTCGCAGACGCGGCGGGAGCCGACGCCGGCGCGGGCGAGCACCTTCTGCAGCCGCTCCCCCTCGCGCTCCTCCGGCGCGGCGGACGGCTCGCGGTCGCCGGGGTGGGCCGGGGCGAGCTCCATGTCCTCGGACCAGCCCTCCCCGCCGGGGGTGCCGGGGGTCTCGTCCGGGTCGGTGTACTCGTCGCTGTGCGGTGCGGTGTCCATGTCGCCGCCCAGTCTCCCACCCCCGCGGCGGGAGCCGGGCGGCGCGGGCGGAGGGTCAGCAGGCCTCCCGGCCGTAGGCGTCCACGGCCTCGCCGGAGGAGGTCAGGTCCTGCTGGAGCTGCTGCAGCCGCGGCGCCAGGTCGGCGTTCGCCGCAGGGTCGGTGAGGTCCGCCTCGCCGAGCAGGTCCGACAGCGCCCGCCAGGAGGTGACCAGGTCGCCCCAGTCCGCGGCCACCGCCTCCGGCGGCTCGACGGCCTCCAGCCGGCCGACGGCCTCCTCGACCACCCGCGGCGCCGACCGGGGGTCGGAGGCGACGGCGTCGACGTCGGCGGTGATCTCCTCGAGCAGGGCGGGGACCTCCGCGCAGAAGGCCTCCTGCCGCTGCGCCTCCTCCGACGAGCAGCCGGCAGCGGCCAGCGCGACGAGGGCGAGCGCGACGGCGGCGCGCGGGGTGCCGTGGCCGCTCACCGGTCCGGGTCCTCCTCGCGGGCCAGCGCGGTGGGGTCGGGCAGCAGCGGCGCCAGCGGCGGGAGCTCGTCGAGGCCGGTGAGCCCGAGCCGCTCGAGGAACAGCGGCGTCGTGCCGTAGAGGCCGCCGCCGCTGTCGGGGTCGGTGCCGACCTCGGCGACCAGGCCGCGGGCGAGCAGGGTGCGCATGACGCCGTCGACGCCGACCCCGCGGATCGCCGACACCCGCGCGCGGGTCACCGGCTGCCGGTAGGCGATGACGGCGAGGGTCTCCAGCGCCGCCTGGGTCAGCCGGGTGCGCTGCCCCTCCGCGAGGTGCCGCTCGACGACGGGCGCGAACTCCTCGCGGGTGTAGAACCGCCAGCCCTCCCCCACCCGGCGCAGCGTGATGCCGGACCGGCGCGCGTCGTGGTCGGCGGCGAGGTCGGCCAGCGCGGTCCGCACCCGGGCGACCGGGCAGCGCACGGCGCCGGCCAGCGTCGCCTCGTCGACCGGCCCGTCGGCGACGAACAGCAGCGCCTCCAGCCCGCCGCGCAGCTCGGCCGGGTCGAGCTCCACCTCCGGCTCCGGCGCGGGTGCCGGCGCCGGCGCCGGCTCGGGCATCCCCGGGAGGACGAGCGGCTCCTCGGGGACCGGCGGGACGTCGTCGTGCCCCGGCGCCGGCCGCTCGGCGACGCGGGCGGCGAGCTCCGCGGCGACGGCGTCCCACACCGCCGGGTCGGCGGCGTCGGGGCGCTCGGCCTCCTGCTCGCGGGTGGCCTCGAGCTCGGCGGCCAGGGTCTCCCAGGAGATCGGGCCGCGCCCGGCCTCCTCCTGCTCCTCCGGCCGGTCGCTCACGGCAGGTCCTCCGTCGCGACGTCGTCGTCGGCGTCGTCGGCGGCGTCGTCCCCGGCGGGACCGGACGGGACCGGGCCGGTCCACCGCACGTGCAGCTCCCCCAGCGGCGTCAGCTGGGTGAAGGTGACCCGCTGCTGCCGGTACAGCTCGAGCAACGCGAGGAAGCGGGCCACGACCTCCAGCGTCGAGGAGCACTCGGCGGTCAGCGCGCGGAAGGTGAGCGTCCCGGCGCCGATGAGCGCGCTGCGGACGGCGAGCAGCTGCTCGGCCACGCTGACCGGCGGCGCGTGCAGGTGGGAGACGCCGACGGTGGGCGGCTCCTTCGGCGTCAGCGCCCTCGCCGCCAGCGCGGCGAACCGCTCGGGGGTGACGCCGAGCAGCACCTCGGGCAGCAGCTCGGCGAACCGCGGCTCCAGCGGCGCCTCGCGGGGGTACCGGCCGGCGGCGACGGCCTCGCGTTCGCGGAGGAACGCGGCCGCCTGCTTGTAGGCGCGGTACTGCAGCAGCCGGGCGAACAGCAGGTCGCGGGCCTCGAGCAGTTCGAGGTCCTCCTCGTCCTCGATCTCCGCGGCGGGCAGCAGCCGCGCGGCCTTGAGGTCGAGCAGGGTGGAGGCGACGACGAGGAACTCGCTGGCCTGGTCGAGGTCGAGCTCGTCGCCGAGCGCCCGCAGGTGGGCGATGAACTCGTCGGTGACCACCGACAGGGCGATCTCGGTGACGTCGAGCTGGTGCTTTCCGATCAGCTGCAGCAGCAGGTCGAACGGGCCCTCGAAGTTGGTGAGCCGGACGGTGAAGCGCGCCGGCTCCGCCGGGCGCTCCGCCACCGCCTGCACCTCACCGCTCACGGGGAGCAAGCGTATGCGCCCCGGACGACGTTCAGCCCCGGAGCCGGCGCACCAGCACCGAGTCCTCGCCCTGCTCCTCGAGGTCGGCGAGCAGCACCGCGATCGCCTCGCGCACGATCCGGCCGCGGTCGGCGGCCACGCCGTGCTGGGCGCGCAGCGTGAGCCGGGCGCTCTCCAGGCCCAGCAGCTCCTCGGCGGAGAGGTAGACGGTGATCTTCTCGTCGTGCTTGGTCCGGCCGTTGCCCGAGGCCCGGGCGGGCTTGCCGCGGGTGCGGGCGCCGGGGGCCGGGGCGGGGGCCGGCGTGCGGAAGGCGGCCAGCGCGTCGGCCGGCGCGCCGCCGGGGACCAGCGTGAGCGGGGCGGGCGCCTCCTCGGCGGGGGCCGGCTCCGCCGCGCGGCGGGCACCCCGCAGCGCCGGGGAGCTGACCGCCGAGCTCACGCTCGGCAGCTCGGTGACCTCCGCCTGCGGCACGTCGGTGCGGCGGAACAGCTCGGCCGCGCCGGGGAGGACGGGGCGACGGGTCACAGGGCGATGACCTCCTTGGCCAGGTCGCGGTAGGCGGCCGCACCGGAGGAGGTCGGCGCCCAGGTGGTGATCGGCTGGCCGGCGACGGTCGTCTCCGGGAAGCGCACGGTGCGCTGGATGACCGTCTGGAACACGGTGTCGCCGAAGGCCTCGACCACCCGGCTGAACACCTCCCGGCAGTGCACGGTCCGGGTGTCGTACATCGTGGCGAGGATCCCGGAGATCTCCAGCTCGGGGTTGAGCCGCTCGCGCACCTTGTCGATCGTGTCGACCAGCAGCGCCACGCCGCGCAGCGAGAAGAACTCGCACTCCAGCGGGATGACCACGCCGTGCGCCGCGGTCAGGGCGTTGACCGTGAGCAGGCCCAGCGAGGGCTGGCAGTCGATGAGGATGTAGTCGTACTCGTCGCGGACGTCGGCCAGCTTGCGCAGCAGCGTCTGCTCGCGGGCGACCTCGCTGACCAGCTGCACCTCGGCGGCGGACAGGTCGATGTTGCTGGGCACCAGGTCCAGGCCGGGCACGTCGGTGGGCACGCGGACGTCGGCCAGCGTGGTCCGCGGCTCCATGAGCGCGTTGTAGATCGTGCGGTCCAGCTGCTGGGAGGGCACGCCCAGGCCGACCGACAGCGCGCCCTGCGGGTCCAGGTCGACCAGCAGCACCTTGCGGCCGTACTCGACCAGCGCGGCGCCCAGGTTGATCGTCGACGTCGTCTTGCCGACGCCGCCCTTCTGGTTGCACATCGCGATGACCTGCGCCGGGCCGTGCTGCGTCAGCGGCGGCGGCTCGGGCAGCTTGCGCTGCCGCGCGCGGGCGGGGTCCAGCTTCGAGGCGGCCGCACCCATCTCCCCGCCGTCGGCCGGGAGTGCGAGAGCCTGCCCGGCCACGTCCCCTCGGATCGCCATGAGTCGCCACTCCTCCGTGCTCCCCGGCGGAGCCGGCCGCGGTCTCGGCCGGCCCGGTCCGCTCGGGTCCTCTGCGACGGTAGGGAGATCACCTCGAACGATCCACGCAACACGCCGGTTGCTGGCGGAAGTCGCCCAGGTTCCGGCGTACCGGCGGGTAGCCGTGGGCAGGACCTGCCAGACGGGCCGCCCCGCCGTCGTCAGGACAGGGCCCTCGGGTGGCTGCTGGCGTACACCTCGCGCAGCTTGTCGACGGTGACCAGCGTGTAGACCTGGGTCGTCGTCACCGACGCGTGGCCGAGCAGCTCCTGCACCACGCGGACGTCGGCGCCGCCGTCGAGCAGGTGGGTGGCGAACGAGTGCCGCAGCGTGTGCGGCGAGACGTGGTCGAGGTCCAGCCCGGCCCGCTCGGCCGCCGACCGCAGGATCGCCCAGGCGCTCTGCCGCGACAGCGGCCCGCCGCGGGCGTTGAGGAACAGCCGCCCGCCCCGGACGCCGCCCCGCCCGGCCGCGGCCAGTGCCGGGCGGGCGCGCACCAGGTAGTCCTCGACGGCGCGCAGCGCGTAGCTGCCCACCGGGACGATCCGCTCCTTGCCGCCCTTGCCGGCCAGCCGCACCACCGCCTGGCCGCGGTCGAGGTCGTCGACGGCGAGGCCGACCGCCTCGGAGATGCGCGCGCCGGTGCCGTAGAGCACCTCGAGCAGCGCCCGGTCGCGCAGCCCGCGCGGACCCTCCACCGACCCGGCGGCCTCGATCAGCGCCACCACCGCCTCGACCGGGATCGCCTTGGGCAGCCGCCGCGCCGGGGCGGGCGGGCGCACCTCCGCGGCGACGTCGCCGGGCACCAGCCCGTCCAGCAGCGCGAAGCGGTGCAGCCCGCGGACGGCGACGACGGCGCGCGCGGCCGAGGTGGCCGACAGCGGCGGGTGCTCGTCGTCGCCGGCCCGCAGCGCCGCGAGGAACCCGGAGACGTCGCTCTCGGCGACCTCCCCCAGGCCCCGCACCCCCGCGTCGGCGAGGAACCGCGCGTACCGGCGCAGGTCACGCCGGTAGGAGGCGATGGTGTTGGCGGCCAGCCCGCGCTCGACGGCGAGGTGGTCGAGGTAGCCGCCGACCACCCGCTCGACGTCGGGACCGGCACCGATCGTGGCGGTCAGGACAGGACCTCCTCCCAGGGCACGGCGGTCATCCCGTGCGCGTCGGCGACCTCGGACAGCGTCACCTGCCCGGCGACGACGTTGACGCCGTGCGCGAGCGCCGGGTCCGCGGCGACGGCCGCCCGCGTCCCCTGCTCGGCCAGGGCCATGACGTAGGGCAGCGTCACGTTGGTGAGCGCGTGCGTGGAGGTGTTCGGGACGGCGCCGGGCATGTTCGCCACGCAGTAGAACACCGACTCGTGCACCCGGAAGGTCGGGTCGTCGTGTGTCGTGGGACGCGAGTCCTCGAAGCACCCGCCCTGGTCGACGGCGATGTCGACGAGCACCGACCCCCGCTTCATCCGGCTGACCAGCTCGTTGCTCACCAGCGTGGGCGCCTTGGCGCCGGGGACCAGCACCGCGCCGATCACCAGGTCGGCGTCGAGGACGGCCCGCTCGACCTCGTAGGCGTTGGAGGTCACCGTCTGCAGGTGGCCGCGGTAGACACGGTCGGCGGCGCGCAGCTTGTCGACGTCGCGGTCGAGGACGACGACCTCGGCCTGCATGCCCAGGGCGATGGTCGCGGCGTTCATGCCCGACACCCCGGCGCCGATGACGACGACCTTGGCCGCGTAGACGCCCGACACCCCGCCGAGCAGGACGCCGCGGCCGCCGTGCGCGCGCTCGAGGCTGTGCGCGCCGACCTGCGGCGCCATCCGCCCGGCGACCTCGCTCATCGGCGCGAGCAGCGGCAGCGCGCCGCCGGCCGTCTGCACGGTCTCGTAGGCGATCGCGGTGGTGCCGGAGGCGACCAGCGCCTCGGTGCACGCCCGCGAGGCGGCCAGGTGGAGGTAGGTGAACAGCGTCTGCCCGGCGCGCAGCCGCCCGTACTCCTCCTCGACCGGCTCCTTGACCTTGAGCAGCAGGTCGGCGTCGGCCCAGACGTCGTCGGCGCTCGCGACGATCCGCGCGCCCGCGGCGGTGTAGTCGGCGTCCGGGATGGAGCTGCCCTCCCCCGCGCCCTGCTCGACGAGCACCGTGTGCCCGGCCCGGGTCAGCTCCGTGACCCCGGCCGGGGTCAACGCCACCCGGTACTCCCTGTTCTTGACCTCGCGGGGCACCCCGACGCGCATGACCACTCCTGGATGTCGACCGGGCCGAGGTCGTCGGCCCGCGCCTGTCGTCCGCTCCCGGGTGAGGGAGCTCACTCCGGACCCTAGAGCCTGGCCGCCCCGCGCTGCCGGGACCGCGCGCAGCGCCGACGATGGCGGGGGCCGGACCGCGCCGCCTGACCCCCGGGAGGACCCGCTGATGCGCCTGTACGCCGCCCGACCCGACCACCGCCTGCGCCAGGTGGGGGCCGACGCCGGACTGCTGGCCTGGGCCGTGCTGTGGGTGCTGGTGGCGCGCGCGGTGCACGGGGCGGTGCTGGCGCTGGCCGGGCCCGGCCGGGCGGTGGAGGACCTCGGGACGTCGGTCGCCGACAGCATGGGCTCGGCCGCGGACGTCGCGCAGGACGTGCCGGTCGTCGGCGACGAGCTGTCCTCGCCGTTCGACGCGCTCGGCGACGCCGCGGGCTCCGTGCGGGGCGCCGGGCAGGCGGCGCAGGACGCCGTCGGCACGCTCGCGCTGGTCCTCGCCGTCGTCCTGGTGGTGCTGCCGGTGGGCTGGCTGCTGCTGCGCTGGCTGCCGTGGCGGCTGCGCTGGGTGCAGGAGGCGACGGCGGTGCAGCGGCTGGCCGCCGGCCCCGACCCGGACCTGCACCTGCTCGCCGCCCGCGCCGTCGCCACCGCCCCGCTCCCCCGGCTGGCCGCACTGCCGCCGGGGACCGGCGCGGCCTGGCGCGCCGGCGACCCCGCCGCGGTGCGGGCGCTGGCCGCGCTGGAGGCCGGGCGGCTGGGGCTGCGGCTGCCCGCGCCGGACGCCGCGGGCTCCGGGGCCACCGCGCCGCCGCTCTCGGGTTGAGTCCGCGACCGCCGGTGCCGATGTCCCCTCCCGAGCCGGGAGGTGTCCGTGGGACGAGCGAGACGGCGGCCGACGCGGTCGCGACGGCGGGGACCGTCGGCCGGCGGGATCGCCGGGCGGGTGGCCGCCGTGGCGGCGGTGGGGCTGGTCGCGCTGTCGGCGCCGGCCACGGACCTCGCCGCGCAGGTGACCGCGTCCTGGGCGCCGTTCCGCAACGCGGGCACCGCCGGCGGCCCGGAGCCCGCGCGCGTCGCGGACGCGCCCCGGACCGTGGCGGACGCGCCGGAGCCGGTGGTCGACGCCCCGGTGCTCGCGCTTCCCGTGCCGCGCCGGCTGCACGTCGAGGTGCCGAGCCCGCTGGTCCCGCACGGCGAGCCGCTGCGGACCACGCCGCCGCCCGCGCAGTGCGGCGGGTACGGCAGCCTGCGCCAGGTGCCGCCGGGCGTCGTCCCCGGGCCGGGGTCGGCGACGGTGAGCTGGCAGGCCGACGGCCGGGAGTCCGTGCAGGGCTACCGGGTGACGGCGGTCAGCCAGCAGCTGGTGACCGGCGAGCAGCCGGCGCCGCCGCAGGTGACCGTCGGGCAGCGCGGCGACTGCGGCGAGGTGACCGCGAGCATCGGCGGGCTGACCAGCGGCGTCCCCTACGTCTTCTGGCTCGAGGAGCTCGTCCTCGACGCCGGCACGCAGGTTCCCGAGTACCAGCAGGTCGGGTGGTCCAGCCCCGTCGTCATCGGCTGACGCACCGAGACCGGCGGTCCCGTGGCGATCAGCGGCCGATGGCCACGAGACCGCCGATCCCGGTGCGGGAGCGAGGCGCCGCTACGTGGCGTCGACGGGGCGCAGCCGCGGGCCCGCGGCGCGGTGCTGGGCGGCGGCGAGCAGGCCGATGACGGCGGCGGCGTTGCGGATCCGCCCGTCGAACACCCGCTGCACCGCCTCGTCCAGCGGCACCCGCTCGACGGTCATGTCCAGCTCCTCGTGCTCCACGGTGAAGCCCTCGGGCCGGTCGACGTCGGACAGGCCCTCGGCGAGGTAGACCAGCACCAGCTCGTCGCAGAAGCCCGGGGTGCTGAAGCTGGTGGTGAGCAGCGACCACCGCGCGGCGGCCATCCGCACCTCCTCGGCCAGCTCCCGCTTCGCCGTCTCCAGCGGCGGCTCGCCGTCGGCGTCGCGCAGGCCGGCGGGCAGCTCCCACAGGTAGCCGCCGACCGGGTGCCGGTACTGCCGGAGCAGCACGACCCGCCCGTCGTCGCCCAGCGCGACCACGGCGACCGCGCCCGGGTGGCGGACCACCTCGCGCACGCCCTCGCCGCCGCCGGGCATGGCGACGGTGTCCTTGACCAGCGTGATGACCCGGCCCTCGTAGACCGTCTCGCTGCCGAGGACGCGGTAGTCGCCGTCAGCGGCCCGCTCGGTCACCTCAGATCCCGACCTTCTCCGCCTCGGCCTCCACGGGCACCGGCAGCCGGGCCGACTCGGCGCGGTCGATGGCCGCGTCGACGAAGGCCGCGAACAGCGGGTGCGGGCGGGTGGGCCGGCTCTTGAGCTCCGGGTGGGCCTGGGTGCCGACGAAGAACGGGTGCACCTCGCGCGGCAGCTCGGCGAACTCGACCAGCAGGCCGTCGGGCGAGGTGCCGCTGAACACCAGGCCCGCGTCGGAGAGCCGGTCGCGGTAGGCGTTGGCCACCTCGTAGCGGTGCCGGTGTCGCTCGGTGATCTCGGTCGAGCCGTAGGCCGCCGCGGCCTGCGAGCCCTTGAGCAGCTGCGCCGGGTAGCTGCCCAGCCGCATGGTGCCGCCCAGCCCGCGCTCGCCGGCGATGACGTCGACCTGGCTGGCCATGGTGGCGATGACGGCGTCGGGGGTGTCGGGGTCGAACTCGGCGGAGTTGGCCTGCTCGAGCCCGGCCACGTTGCGGGCGTACTCGATGACCATGCACTGCAGGCCCAGGCACAGCCCCAGGGTCGGGATGCCGTTGGTGCGGGTGTAGCGGATCGCGCCGAGCTTGCCCTCGATGCCGCGGACGCCGAACCCGCCGGGGACGCACACCCCGTCGACGTCGGACAGCGCGGCCGCCGCCCCCTCGGGGGTCTGGCAGTCGTCGGAGGGCACCCAGCGGATCTGCACCCGGGCGCGGTGGGCGAACCCGCCCGCGCGCAGCGCCTCGCTGACCGACAGGTAGGCGTCGGGCAGGTCGACGTACTTGCCGACCAACGCGATCGTCACCGTCTGCTTCGGGCGGTGCACCCGCTCGAGCAGGTCGCCCCACACGGTCCAGTCGACGTCGCGGAAGGGCAGGCCCAGCCGGCGGACGACGTAGGCGTCCAGGCCCTCGCGGTGCAGCACCTTGGGGATGTCGTAGATCGACGGCGCGTCGGGGCAGGAGATGACGCCCTCGGCGTCGACGTCGCACATCAGGCTGATCTTGCGCTTGAGGCCGGTGCCGATCTCGCGGTCGGCGCGGCAGACCAGCGCGTCGGGCTGGATGCCGATGTTGCGCAACGCGGCCACCGAGTGCTGCGTCGGCTTGGTCTTCAGCTCGCCCGACGGCGCGATGTAGGGCACCAGCGAGATGTGCAGGAAGAAGCAGTTGTCCCGGCCGATCTCGTGGCGCACCTGCCGGGCGGCCTCGAGGAAGGGCAGCGACTCGATGTCGCCGACCGTGCCGCCGATCTCGGTGATGACGACGTCGACGCCCTGGTCGTCGTCGGTGCCGGACTCGGCCGCGGCGAGGATGCGGGACTTGATCTCGTTGGTGATGTGCGGGATGACCTGCACGGTGTCACCCAGGTACTCGCCGCGCCGCTCCTTGGCGATCACGTCGGAGTAGACCTGCCCGGTGGTGACGTTCGAGCGCCGGCCGAGGTCGGTGTCGAGGAACCGCTCGTAGTGACCGACGTCGAGGTCGGTCTCCGCGCCGTCCTCGGTGACGAAGACCTCGCCGTGCTGGAACGGGTTCATCGTCCCCGGGTCCACGTTGAGGTACGGGTCCAGCTTCTGCATGGTCACCCGCAGGCCGCGGGCGGACAGCAGAGCGCCGAGGGAACTGGCCGTCAGGCCCTTGCCGAGAGAGGAGACAACTCCACCGGTGACGAAGACGAACTTCGTCGGCTGGGAGTTGTGGAGGAGCCCGCGATCACGCATTCCAGGTCGACCCACGGGAACCCACCGTAACACGATCCGGGTCCTCGCCCCGGTCACCGGCGGGTACGCCCCGCCGGCCCGGCGCGGTCGTGGCCAGCGTCACCAGCAGCGGCACGAGCAGCGCGGCGGCGGTCGCGGGCAGCGCGACGCCGGAGTCGTTGACCGCGGCGCCCAGGGCCAGGCTCAGCGCCGCGGCGACCAGCCCGGCGCGCAGCGCGGCCGCGTCGGCCGGGGGCAGCCCCGCGCCGCCGTCGCGGAGCAGGCCGGGGCCGCGCAGCAGCGCCGGCCGGCGGCCGCGCACCAGCCAGACGGCGGCCACCAGCGCCACCGGCAGCATCCACGCCAGCGCGCTGCCGAGCAGGATGTCGACGTTGGCCGACGCCTTGCGGCTGACCACCGTCCACGCCTCGCCGGTGAGCAGCTGCTCGACGAACCGGCCGAGGTGGCTGCGCTCGGCGGCCGGCCGCAGCCAGTCCAGGAACGCCAGCGTGCCGACGGCGACCACCCCGGCGCCGAGCACCGCGGCCAGCCGCACCACGGTCACCCGCACGCCGGTGAGCAGCATGGCCAGCAGCAGGAAGCCGGGCAGCACCGCGAGCACGCCGCCGAAGTCGCGGCCCAGCCCCGGCGCGCCGACCAGCGCCACGGTGACCAGCCCGGCGCCCAGGACGACGGCGCCGGTGACCCGCCGGGCCCGCCGCCCGCCGTCGTCCCGCCCGGCGCCGGCGCGGCGGCCGGCCGTCGTGGCGACGACGGCGGTGCCGACCAGCGCGGCTCCCGACAGCAGGCCGGAGGTGAGGTTGCCGTAGCCGGTGAACCGCCCGGCGACGATCGCGTCGTAGCCCAGCAGCCCGTTGAGCTCCAGGGACGAGCCGGTGAGCACGTCGGCGACCAGCGTGCCGACGGTGAGCGCGAGGACGGCCAGCGGCGGCCCGCCGCGGCGCCGGCGCCACGGCCCCAGCAGGGCGACCGCGACCACCGCGGCGTCGGCCACCAGCAGCGCCCCGGCCAGCGCCCACCGCGGCGAGCCGGCGCGCTCCCAGGGCAGCAGCCCGGCCAGGTAGGTGGCCACGGGCAGCGCCGCGGCCGCGAGCGCGGCGAGCTCCAGCAGCGGCCGCAGCCGGGCGCGCGGCCGCGCGGTCCGGGTGAGGCCGAGCACCAGCACGCCGAGGACGACGACGGCGGCCTGCACCGCCACCAGGGCCGTGAAGAACGTGCCGGTGCTGCGGTGGTGGGTGACCGCGGCGGTGTTGGCCCGCTCCAGCTGCGCGACCGCCTCCGCGGTGGCCGGGTGGCCCCCGGCGACGGTGAGCGGCTGGCCGTTGACCGACGCCGGCTGCTCGAGGCCCAGCGCGCGCAGCACGGTCGGGGCGACGTCGATGAGCTGGGTGAACGGCGCCCGGCCGGTGCTCGCCGAGGTGAGCCACCCCGGGCCGGTGAACCCGGGCCCGGAGGCGATGCCCACGTGCAGCTGCGGGCGGCCGTCGTTGACCTCCGAGACGCCCTGCACCAGCAGCAGCGTCTCGCCGGGCAGCGTGTCCACGGCGGCGCGCAGCCGGGCCACCTGCTCGTCGACGGCGGCCAGCGCGGCCTCGCGGGAGACCGGGTCGGTGCCGGTCTCGCTGCCCTCGGGCGCGGGGACGCCGGCGTCGACCAGGCCGTCGAGGGAGACCAGGGTGAGCGGGCAGGGCTCCAGCAGCGCGGCCAGCGCCGCCGGGTCGGCCGGCAGCGCGTCCTCGCGGGTCAGCCCGACCCCGGGCGCGGCCACGGCCAGCGCCGCCGCCCGCCCGACGACGGTCGCGCAGCCGACCGCGGCACCCAGCGCGCCCGGCTCGGCGCCGAAGCGGGCGCTGGCGTCGTCCTCGGCGACCGCGCGGACGGCGCTGAGCGGATCGGCCAGCCCCACCTCCGCCAGCCGCTCCTGCAGCCCGCAGTGCGACAGCTCGGGGCTGGCCGGCGGCCCGGCCGGCACCGGCTCCTGCGAGGGGGCCGCGCCGGGCTCGCCGGGGACGTCCGGCGTCGCCCCCGGCAGCGGCACGGTGGGCAGCGGGACCGCCGGCAGCATCTCGTCCGGCGCCGGGAAGCGGGCCCGGTTGCCCGCGCCGAGGGTGGCCCAGCCGTCGAGCAGGCAGGTGGTGGAGCGGGCCGCGCGCACCGACACCGCTCCGACCGGCGAGCTGCCGGCCAGCTCCCACAGGGCCGGGGTCCGCTCGGGGTCGACGTCGTCCCACACCAGCCCTGGCACGCCGACCACCAGCACCCGGTCGGCGCGCCGGTCGTCGTCCGCCGCCGCTGCCCCGGGCAGCCCGGCGCCGAGCAGCGCCAGGAGCACGGACAGCAGGACGGCGGCGCGCCTCACCGCGGGGGCCCCAGCAGCTCGCGGTAGACGGCGGCGAGGGTGCGGGCGGTGGCGGCCTCGTCCGGCCAGCCCGCCGCCTGCGCCCGCCCGGCCTGCGCCAGCGCTGCGGCGCGGGCGGGGTCGGCCAGCAGGTCGGTGACCGCGCCGGCCAGCGCGGCGGCGTCGCCGGGGGGCACCAGCACCGCGCCGTCGCCGAGCAGCTCCGGCAGCCCGCCGGTGCGGGTGGCGACCAGCGGCGTGCCGGCCCGCAGCGCCTCCTGGGCGGTGAGCGAGCGCGCCTCCCAGCGGGAGGGCAGCACGACCAGGTCCGCGGCGGCCAGCAGGTCGGCGACGTCGTCGCGGCGGCCGAGCAGGGTCACCGGCAGCCGCTGCGCCGCGATCCGGGCGGACAGCTCGGCCTCCAGCGGGCCGTCGCCGGCGATCGAGACCAGCGGCGCGGGGTCGCGGGCCGCTCCCCGGGTCAGGGCCGCGGCGGCGTCGAGGAGGACGTCGTAGCCCTTCTGCGGGTGCAGCCGGCCGACGGCGAGCACCAGCGGCCGGCCGTCGGCCAGGCCCAGGCCGGCGCGGACCTCGTCGCGGGTCCTCCGCGCCGGCGGCAGCGCGGGCGCCGACACCGGCGCCACCCGGACGTCGCGGGCGCCGAGGCGGCGGGCGTTGTCGGCGAGGTCGCCGGAGGCGGCCAGCACGACGTCGGCGGCGCGGACGGTGGCCCGCTCGGCGGCGGCCAGCACCCGGCGCAGCGGGCCGGAGCGCTCGGGCAGCGCGTTGTGCAGGGTCACCACCAGCGGGCGGCGGGGGCCGGTGCGCACCGCGGCGGCGGCGACCAGGCCGGCGCGCAGCCCGTGGGCGTGCACGAGGTCGGCCCCGGCGGTGGCGCGGCGCAGCGCGAGCACCGCGCGGGTGTCGGCGAGCGGGTCGAGCCCGGCGGAGATCTCCACCGGGGTGAACCCGGCGGCGGCGGAGAAGCCGAACAGCGCGTCGGTGGCCGCGGGCCCGCAGACGGTGACCCGCGCGCCGGCGGCGGCCAGCGCGGGCAGCACCGAGCGCAGGTGGGTGCCCACACCGCCGGTGCTGGTGGCGAGCACCTCGGCGACCCGGCGGCCGGCCAGCGGTCGGGCCTCAGCCACCGTGCACCTCCGTCCCCCCGGGCGTCCGCAGCGCGCGCACCGCCGCGGTCAGCGGGCGGCGCGCCGTCCCCATCATGACGGCCGCCGCCACCGCGGTCACCGTCGCCGCCACCAGCAGCCCCGCGCCCACCGCGCCGAACAGGGACCCGCCGGGCACCGGGTCGACGCCCAGCGCCCGGGCGACCGCGAGGCCCGCGCCCGCGCCCGCCCCGGCGGCGAGCAGCGCGGGCAGCCCCAGGCGGGCCAGCCCGGCCAGCCCCGCCGACCCCGCCGTCCGCGCGGTGACGGCGAGCAGGCCGACGCCCGCCGCGGTCACGCCGACGCTGTGCCCGGCGGCCAGCGCCAGCGCCCGGTCGGTGGCCGGCAGCGCGGCGGACAGGACGACGTCGGCGGCCACGGCGAGCAGCCACCCGCCGAGCACGCACGCCGTCGGCGCCTTCCACAGCCCGCGGGCGTACAGCGCCCGGGTGAGGACGGCGACCAGGCCGTACCCGACCAGGCCCGGCGCGAAGGCGACGACGGCGTCGCGCAGCGCGGCCACCCGGTCGTCGCCGCCGTCGACGAGGAACACCCGCGCCATCGGCCCGGCGACGGCGGCCAGCACCGCGGCGGCCCCGGCGCTGGCGACCACGACCAGGGCGGTGACCGGCGCCAGCGCGCGGCGGTAGCCGGGCAGGTCCCCGACGGCGGCGCGCTCGGCCATGAGCGGGTAGGCGGAGGTGGCCAGCGGCACCGCGACCGCGGCCCACGGCACGAGGAACAGCGTGAGCCCGGCGGTGTAGGCGACCTGGGTGCCGTCGGGCCCGTCGCCGGCCAGCCGGATGGCGACCGCGGCCACCAGCTGCTGCCCGGCCAGGGTGAGCACCCCGGCGACCGCCAGCCGGCGCACCTGCGGCGCCGCGCCCACCGGGAAGCGCAGCGCGGGCCGCAGCCCCAGGTGCAGCCCGCGCACCGGCACCAGCACCGCCAGGGCCAGTGCCAGCACGCCGAGCGTCGTCCCGACCCCGAGGACCAGCTCGCCCGTCGTCGTCAGGTCCTGCACCTCGCGGCCGCCGTCGGTCCAGGCGAAGGCGGTGTACGCGGCGGCGACGACGACGCTGGACAGCAGCGGCGCCAGCGCCGGCCAGGCGAAGCGGCGGTGGGCCTGCAGCACGCCGGTGGCGACGACGGCGAGGCCGTAGAGCACCACCTGCGGCGCGAACACGACGAGGAAGCGGGCGGCGAGGTCGACCTCGGCGGGGGTGCCGCCGCCGAGCAGCAGCCCGGCGACCGGGTGCGCGAGGAGCGCGAGCAGCGCGGCCAGCGGCGTGAGCACCAGCAGCGTCCAGCCCAGCAGCGCCGAGGCGGTCCGGCGGACCTGCTCGCGGTCCCCGGCGGCGATGCCCCCGGCCAGCATCGGGACGACGAGGGAGGCCAGCGCCCCGCCCGCCACCACCTCGAAGACGATGTTCGGGACGGTGTTGGCCGCGGTGTAGGTGTCGCCGGTGCTGTCCGCGCCGACGGCGTTGGTGAACACCAGCGTGCGCCCGAACCCGGCGAGGCGGGCCAGCACGGTGAGGACGGCGATGAGCGCGGCGGCGCCGGCGACCCCCTGCGCGACGCGGCGGCCGGGCGGGCGCACCGCCGGTCCCGCGCTCACGCCGGGCGGCGGCCGAGCCGGTCGAGCTCGCGCAGGCCCGGCGTGGCCTCGATGACCCGGGTGAAGCTGACCCGCTCGCTGGCGAGGGTGAGCGCGGTGACCGCGGCCAGCAGGCCGGCGCGCGCCGGGCGCGAGGGGACGGCGGCGGCCCGCAGGCCGAGCAGCGCGCCGAGGGCGTTGGCGCCGGCGTCGCCCAGCATCACCCGCTCACCGAGGTCGGCGGGCAGCACCGCCAGCGCCGCGCCGAGCGGGCCGGCGGCCAGGCCGCCGGCCGGGCCGCGTAGGCCCGCCGCGGCGGCGAGCGCGCCGGCCTTGGCGGCGCGGCCGGGGCGCAGGTCGAGCAGGTTGACCAGGTTGGCGGTGCCCGCGACCAGGCCGGTGGTGAGGACGGCGTCGGCCGGCCCCCGGTCCCGGCGCGTGAGCACCGCGGTCACCGCGGCGGCGGCGCCGATCCCGGCGACCTTGACCGCGCCGGCCGACACCCGGCCGGCGCGCAGCGCGGCCAGGTGCCCGGCCAGGCCCTTGTCCCGCGCCTGCTCGGGGCGGGCGCCGGCGAGGTCGTCGTAGCCGCCGACCAGCCCGGACACCGCCCCGGCGACGACGGCTGCGCCGCGGGTGCCGGCCGGGGCGCCGAGCGCGGCGGCCGCGGTGGCGGCCGCGGCCAGCGCCGGCCCGCCGAGCAGGGTCACCGGGCGCCCGGCGTAGTTGGACCGCCGCCAGGGGGCCCCGGCCGGGCGGGCGGTGAGCGCGGCGGCCCCGGCGAGGCCGAGCCGGGCCGCGGCCGCACCGGCGAGCGCGAGGGCGAGCCGTCGGCCGGTCACGGGGTCGTGGCCGGCACCGGCGGGACCGGCTGGGTGTCCTCCCCGGTGCCGTACTTGCCGGAGGTGCCCTCGCGCTCGCGGCCCAGCGCCAGCACGGTGCTGATCTGGCCCGAGGGGCTGGTCACGTTGTCCACCGAGGAGACCGCCGCGGAGACCTCCGGGTCGGCGCGCACGACGCCCACCAGGCCGTCCTCCCCCGCCGCGTCGGCGTCGCCGGCCACGACCGCGCCCGAGCCCTCGGCGTCGAGGGCGGTGACCAGGTCGAGGAGCACGTCGTTGCGGTCGGCGGCGTCGTCGCCGGTGAGCGCCCCGGCGGTGAGCACCACGGCGAAGTCGGCCGGGGTCACCGACGCCGAGTCCTGGGAGAGGACCTCGAGCGCCGACAGCCCGGCCAACACGGTGGACACCGCGGCGGTGTCGGGGGCCGGGGTGCCGTCGGCCGGGACCATGAGGACCTGGGCGAGCAGCGCGCCGACCAGCTGGCCGGTGTCGTCGGTCTCGGGCAGCGTGACGCCGACCGGGCGGCCCGGTCCCGTCACGTAGCTCTGCAGGCCCGCCTCGCTGGCCGGGTCGCTGTACTCCGGCGCCAGCGAGAGCTGCCCGGAGATCGTGCCGCCCGCCTCGGTGACCAGCGCGGTGACCTCCTCGACGGTGTCGGTGGTGACCTCCTCGGAGGCCTGCACCAGCAGCACGCTGCGGCCGGTCAGGGCGCCCTGCACCAGGGCCGGGGCGACGGCGGACTCGAAGGCCTGGTCGGTGTCGACCTGCGTCTGCAGCTGCTGGGTGGTGTCCTCCAGCGCGCGCTTGTCCTCCTGCAGCGAGGTGACCTGGCCCTGCAGGTTGTCCAGCAGCGGGCCCGACAGCTGGGTCGCGCCGATCACCAGCCCCAGGGCGATCGCGAGGAACACCGCGATCAGGGAGACCAGGTGGTACCGGAAGTCGATCACGAGAAGAGGTTCTCCAACCAGAACACGAAGCTGTCCCACTGGTCGACCAGCAGGTCGAAGTAGATCCGCCCGGCGGTGGTGACGGCCAGGGCGGCGACGATGGCGACGAGCGCGGCGAGCACGAGCACGACCAGCGCGGCGGTCGAGATGCGGCTGCGGTAGAGCCGGCTCACGCCCTTGGCGTCGACCAGCTTGCCGCCCAGCCGCAGCCGGGTGAGGAAGGTCGAGGCCATGCCGCCGCGGCCCTTGTCGAGGAACTCCACCAGCGTGGCGTGGGTGCCGACGGCGACGATGAGCTTGGCGCCCTTCTCGTCGGCCAGCAGCATCGCGATGTCCTCGCTGGTCGCCGCGGCCGGGAAGGTGATCGCGTCGACGCCGAGGTCCTGCACCCGCTTGAGGCCGGGGGCGCGGCCGTCGACGTAGGCGTGCACGACGACCTCGGCGCCGCTCTTGAGGACGTGGTCGCTGACCGAGTCCATGTCGCCGATGATCATGTCCGGCGAGTAGCCGGCCTCGATGAGCGCGTCCGCGCCGCCGTCGACGCCGACGAGGACCGGCCGGTAGTCGCGGATGTAGGACCGCAGCGCCTGCAGGTCCTCCTTGTAGTCGTAGCCGCGGACGACGACGAGCACGTGCCGGCCCTCGATGGCGGTCTGCACGTCGGGCACGCCGACGCCGTCGAGCAGCAGCGCGCGCTCGCGCTTCATGTACTCCATCGTGTTGGTGGCGAACGCCTCCAACTGCGTGGACAGCCCGGCCTTGGCCTCGGCCATCGCGGTGGCGACGGTCTCCGGCGTCTGCTCGGTGCCCTTCGCGACGGCGGCGCCGTCGGGGCCGTAGAGCGTGTCGCCCTCGACGCGGACCTGCGCGCCCTCCTTGAGCGCGGCGAACACGTCCTTGCCGACGCCGTCGACGAGGGGGATGCCGGCCGCGGTGATGATCTCCGGGCCCAGGTTCGGGTAGCGGCCGGAGATGCTGGGGGCGGCGTTGACGACGGCCCCGACCCGGGCGGCGACGAGGGAGTCGGCGCTGACCCGGTCGATGTCCACGTGGTCGATGACGGCGATGTCGCCGGGCCGCAGGCGCTTGGTGAGGTTCTTGGTGCGACGGTCCAGCCGGACGGTGCCGCTCACCCCGGGTGCCGCCTCCTGGGCCCGGCTCCGTCGCAGGGTGCCGATGCGCATTGGTCGATGGTCCCACGCACGCCGTCGGCGGCTCTCCTCCGACGCGCAACTGCAACGGCCTGGTCACGCAGGGTGTCCGACACCACGGCCGACGCGACACGCCCGGCACGCACGCCCCACCAGCACCGCTCCATCCCCTCGCGGGGCTGTCTAGCGTTGCCCGCTGTGACACGTTCGGCTCCTGCTGCCAGCATCCCGGCGACTCGTCCCGGGGCCGCGGAGGAAGGGCCGGAGACGACGGCTCCCCCGCACATCCGCGCGGTGCCCGGGGGCCCGGCGCCCGCGCCGGCTCCCGTGGGCGGCCCGCCGCCCGCCCCGGCGGGGCGGCCCGGGGACGCGCCCGCCGGGGAGCGGCGGGCCGCGCGCCGGCGGGAGCGGCGCGGCTCGGGCGTGCGCGAGCGCCGCCGGCGGGAGACCCACGACCGGATCGTCGACGCCGCCGCCGAGCTGTTCGCCGAGCGCGGCTTCGACGCGGTGAGCGTCGTGGAGATCGCGCAGCGCGCGGGCGTGGTCGAGAAGACGGTCTTCAACCACTTCCCGGTCAAGGAGGGGCTGGTCCTCGCCGCCGACCCGCCGATGCGCGCCGCGCTGCTCGACGCCGTCGCCACCCGCCCGGCCGGGGAGTCGGTGGCCGCGGCGGCGGGGACGTTCGTCGTCCGGGCGATGTCCATGCTCGGGACGCCCGAGGCCGCCGAGGGCGTGGCCGCGATGGCCCGGGTGGTCCGGGGCTCGCGCACGCTGCAGGCCCGCGAGCGGGAGATCCTCGGCGAGCTGACCGCGGCGCTCGCCGCGCAGATCCGCGCCGAGACCGGCGCCGGCGACGGCGCGGTCGAGCCCGAGCTCACCGCCGCGGCGGTCACCGCGCTCTACGGGCGGCTGCTGGAGCTCGCCCGCGACCGGGTGCTGGCCGGCGTCACCGGCCCCGAGCTGGCCGAGGAGCTGCGCACCGCCGGCCGCCGCGGGCTGTCGCTGCTGCAGTTCGGCCTGGCCGGCTACGCCAAGCGCCGCTGACCGCAGGAGTTCCGGAACCGGCCGGCGTCTGCCAGGCTGCGCGCCGTGCGCGCGCTGCGGCGACCGGCCGCCGTCCTGTCCGGGGCGGCCCTCGCCCTCCTCGCCACCTCCGGGTGCAGCCTGCTGGCCGCCGTCGCGGCGCCGGACGAGGAGCAGCCGGTCGCGGTGAGCAGCCCGGAGCCCGCCCCCTCCGTCCCGCCACCGCCCGCGCCGGTCGAGGTGGCCGCGGCGGAGCTGGCCGACTCCTCCGGGCCGCTGGACTTCACCGGGTCGGTGCGCGTCACCCGGTCCGCGGTGGCGGTCGGGCTGCCGCCGCTGTCGCCGCCCTTCCCGCAGGACTGCGCACTGCCCGACGACGGCTCCGTGCGGACGCTCGCCGTCGAGGTCGGGTTCGGCAACGACACGTTCGCCGAGGCCGGGCTCGCCGCGACCGTCGAGCTCACCGCCGCGGACGGCGGCGCCCCGCGGGCGGGCACCGCGGTGTTCGTCGCGTCGTCGTCGCCGTCGGCCCGCTGGTGCCAGGACGGGGACACCGCGCCCACCCGCGACGGCTTCGGCCTGGCCGCCGGGGCCGGGTACGGCGCCGCGGCGACCGTCCACGTCGTCGCGCGCGACGCCGCCCCCACCAGCGACCTGGTGCTGCGGATCTCCGGGCTCCGCAACGAGGCCGGGTCGAACGCCACCGGCCCCTGGGACGAGGTGACCGTGACCGCCGGGGCGTGCGCCGACGACCCGGTCGCGCTGTGCGTCCCGCTGGGCTGAGCGCCCGGGCTCAGGCCGGCAGCTGCAGCGCCCGCAGCAGCTGGTCGGCGCGGTCGCCGGGGATCTCCGGGTCCTTCGTGAACAGCGCGACGGCGACCATGTACTCGTCGTCGCCGGCCCAGCCGCGGCCCTCGGCGACGATCCGGCGGATCTGCTCGCGCACCTTCGGCTCGCTGCTGTAGCGCCCGTAGTCCAGGCCCATGGCGAGGAAGTTGACCACCCGGTAGCCGAGGTCGGCGGCGGTGCTGACGGTGGTGACCGGGTCGGCGTAGCTCGCGACCGCGGTGATCACGTGCTCGTAGCCGGCCTTGAGCAGCTGCAGCGTGAGGTCGTTGCCGCGGACGCCGCCCCACAGCTCGGGCATGAGGATGTCGCGGTCGGGCGCCGGGATGTAGGGCGGGTTGGCGATCGCGGTGGTCACCGGCTCCCCGCCGGCGGCGTCGGCCTGGTCGAAGAAGTCGCCGAGCTCGACGGTGTAGCGGTCGGCGACCCCGCGTCCGGCGATGTTCGCCTGCGCCTCCCGCACCGAGTCCTCGCTGATGTCGTAGCTGCGGATGCGCAGGCCGGGCAGGCCCTGCACGACGTCGGCGACCGCCGAGGCGTCACCGGTGCCCAGCTCGACCAGCGGCGCGGACTCCCACCCCAGCTGCTCGTGGTACTGCTGCAGCAGCATGCAGACCGAGAAGCCGTAGTGCGCCGACTCGTCGGCGGAGCTGAAGCAGCTCACCGGTGGCCCCCGGCGGTCCGGGCGGCGCGGGCCGCGGCGAGGGGGAACGGGAGCGGGGCATCGGCGCGCACGGTGTCGGCCTACCCGCGTTCCGCGATCGACACTCCTGCGTCCCGCCACCCGGTCGTGTGCGACCGGGCGGGCCGCTACGCGGTGCGGGCCGCGGCGGCGACGGCGAGCAGCTCGCGGGCGTGCGCCTGCCCGGTGTCGCTGTCGGCCAGGCCCGACAGCATGCGCGCCAGCTCCCGCACCCGGTCCTCGCCGTCGACGGCGCGGATGTCGGTGGCGGTGACGCCCGCGGCGGTGTCCGGGGACTTGTCGACCACGAGGTGGGTGTCGGCGAAGGCGGCCACCTGCGCGAGGTGGGTGACGACGACGACCTGGTGGTCGCGGGCCAGCCGGGCCAGCCGCCGCCCGATCTCGCCGGCGGCCTGCCCGCCGACGCCGGCGTCGACCTCGTCGAAGACCATCACCGGCACCGGGTCGGCGCCGGCGAAGACCACCTCGATCGCGAGCATCACCCGGGACAGCTCACCGCCGGAGGCGCCGCGGTGCACCGGCCGCGGCGGGGCGCCGGGATGGGCGGCCATGAGCAGCGCGACCTCGTCGACGCCGTCGGGCCCGGGCTGGTCGGGGTGGCTGTCGATCGAGAAGGAGACCCGCGCGCTCTTCATCGCCAGGCCCGCGAGCTCCCGGCCCACCTCGGCGGCGAACCCGTCGGCGGCGGCGCGGCGGCCGGCCGAGATGCGGGCGGCGAGGTCGTCGACCTCGGCCCGGGCGGTGTCGCGGGCGGCCTCCAGCGCCTCGAGGGCCTCGTCGGAGACGTCGAGCGCGTCGAGCTTGGCGCGCGCGTCCTCGGCCCAGCCCAGCACGCCGGCCAGCCCCTCCCCCGGGTCGGCGTACTTGCGCACCAGCGCGGTGATCGCCGCCCGCCGGTCGAGCACCTCGGCCAGCCGCGCGGGGTCGGCGTCGAGGTCGGCGACGTACCCGGCCAGCTGCACGCTCACGTCGGACACGACCGCGACGGCGTCGGCGAGGTCGCGGGCGAGCAGGACCAGCGCGGGGTCGTCGGTGCCCGCCAGCGCGCGCTCGGCGGTGGCCAGCGCCGCGGTGGCGTCCTGCGGCAGCCCCTCGGCGCCGAGGTCGCCGGTGACGTCGCCGACCAGCGCCATCCGCGCCTCGTCGACCGCGGCGCGCAGCGCGTCGGCGTCGCCCAGCCGCTTGGCCTGCGCGTCGAGCGCCTCGTCCTCGCCCGGCTCGGGCGCCAGCGCCTCGATCTCCTCCAGGCCGTGCCGCAGCACATCGGCGGCCTGGGCCAGCTCGCGGGCCTGACCGCGGCGGCGGTCGAGGTCGGCGGCGAGCTCCCGCCACCGCGCGTAGGCGGCGCGGTAGGTCTCCAGCAGCTGCAGGTGCGCGGGCCCGGCGTAGCGGTCGAGGGCGTGCCGCTGCTCGGCCGGGCGGGACAGCCGCAGCTGGTCGCTCTGCCCGTGCACGGCCAGCAGGCCCTCGGCGAGCTCGGAGACCACGCCGACCGGCACGCTGCGCCCGCCCAGGTGCGCCCGCGAGCGGCCCTCGGCGTTGACCGTGCGGGCGAGGATCAGGCTGCCGTCGTCGTCGGGCTCGGCGCCGGCGTCGGCGGCCCGCTCCCACACCGGGGAGTCCGGCGGCAGCTCCAGCCGGCCCTCGACGCCGGCCCGCCCGGTGGCGCGCACCCGGCCGGGGTCGGCGCGGCCGCCGAACAGCAGCGTCAGGCCGGTGACGACCATCGTCTTGCCCGCGCCGGTCTCGCCGGTGACGACGGTCAGGCCGCGGCCGAGCTCGAGGGTGACGTCGTCGATCGCGCCCAGGCCGCGGATGCGCAGCTCGGTCAGCCGGCCGAGGCCGTGCGCGGCGCGCGGCGCGGCCTCCCCGCGGGCGGGCGGGCGGGCGCCGTCGGCGTCGGCCGGGACGGCGGCGTCGGCGGCCGGCGCGGTGCGCGCGCGGCCGGTGCGCTCACGCGTCGGGGTCCGCGGTGCCACCGCGCACCTCCTCCCGGACGCCCCCGTCGCCGTTGCCCGGGTAGGCCACGACGTCGCGGGCGAGGACGTTGCGCGAGGGCCGCAGCTCGTGGCCGGGGTCGTGCCGGCGGACCTCGCGGAAGCCGCGCACCGGCAGCCCGAACTTGGCGACCAGCCGGTCCCCGAACGTCGTCGTGTGCACCCGCGCGATGCGCACGGGCCGGGCCGCGCGCCGCACGTCGACGCGGCCGCCGTCGGGCACGTCGAGGGCGCGCCGGCCGTCGGCCGAGACGCGGGCGCGGTTGCCGTCGGGCGGGATCGCGACCGAGAGCACGGCGTCGGGCGAGGTGACCAGCGGCCGGGAGAACAGCGCGTGCGCGTTGCTGGGGACCAGCAACATCGCCTCGACGTCGGGCCACACCACCGGGCCGCCGGCGGAGAACGCGTAGGCGGTGGAGCCGGTGGGGGTGGCGAACAGGACGCCGTCGCAGCCGAAGCTGGTCAGCGGCCGCCCGTCGATGGAGACCACGACGTCGAGCACCCGCGAGCGCTCGGCCTTCTCCACGGACACCTCGTTGAGCCCCCACGTGCCGGCGACGACGTTGCCCGCCGCGTCCAGGACGTCGACCTCGATGGCCAGCCGCTTCTCCACCGAGTACTCGCACTGCTCGATGGCCGTCAGCGTCTCCTCGACCGCCTCGGGCTCGGTCTCGGCGAGGAAGCCGACGCGGCCGAGGTTGACGCCCATGAGCGCGGCGTGGCTGTAACGGGCGAGCTCCGCGGCGCGCAGGAAGGTGCCGTCGCCGCCGAAGACCATGACGATCTCGGCGCCGCGGGCGGCCTCGGCGTCGGCGGGGACCACCTCGGCGCCCTCGATGCCCAGCGCCTCGGCCTCGTCGTCGAGCACGCGCACGGTGATGCCGGCGCGCGCCAGCCGCGCGGCGGAGCTGCGGGCCAGTTCGGTGATGTCCTGCCGCCCGGTGTGCACGGCCAGCAGCACGTGCCGCCCGCCTCCCGGGCGCCATCCGCCCTGGCCGGCCTCGCTCATCGGTCCTCCTCGATCCGGGCTGCTCTGCCCGCCCGTGCCCTGTGCCGCGGCGTCCGCCGCCGGTCCCCAGCGTCCCCCCGGACGGGCGTCCCCGCCCGGCCGGTCCCCCGCGTCACCGTGGTCCCTCCTCGACGGCGCGGCGCACGTCCTCCTCGGCCGGCGCGCCGGCGTCGCGGCGCAGCCGCAGGAAGAACTCGACGTTGCCGGCCGGGCCGGGCAGCGGGCTGGCGACGACGCCGGCGGTGCCCCAGCCGAGTGCGGCCGCGGCCTCGGCGACCTCGAGCACGGCCGCCGCGCGCGCCGCCGGGTCCCGCACCACCCCGTCCGAGCCCAGCCGCTCGCGGCCGACCTCGAACTGCGGCTTCACCATGGGCAGCAGGTCGGCGTCGTCGGTGGCGCAGGCGGTGAGCGCGGGCAGCACCAGCCGCAGCGAGATGAACGACAGGTCGGCCACCACCAGGTCGGCCGGGCCGTCGATCCGCTCGGGCGTCAGCGTGCGGACGTTGGTGCGCTCGTGCACCCGCACCCGGTCGTCGGTGCGCAGCGACCAGGCCAGCTCGCCGTAGCCGACGTCGACGGCCACCACCTCGCGCGCGCCCCGGGTCAGCAGCACCTCGGTGAAGCCCCCGGTGGAGGCGCCGGCGTCCAGGGCGCGGCGGCCCTCGACCGGCACGGCGAGGGCGTCCAGGGCGCCGAGCAGTTTGTGCGCGCCGCGGGAGACCCAGCGGTGCTCGTCGGGGTCGGTGCGGACGACGACGGGGGTGCCGGCCTCCACGCCGGTGGCCGGCTTGGTGGCGGCGCGCCCGGCGACGGCGACCCGCCCCTCGGTGATCAGCTCGACGGCGTGCTCGCGGGAGCGGGCCAGGCCCCGGCGGACCAGCTCGGCGTCGAGTCGGCTGCGGCGCGGCATCAGAGCTGGTCGATCGTGCCGAGCTCGGCCTTCAGGCGGTCGTGCTCGGCCTCGAAGACGGCGACGTGCTCCCCCACCGGGCGCTGCGCCAGGTCGGCGAACCGCGCACCCGGCTGCTCGGGCGCGCCGGCGCCCGCGCCGGCGCCCGGGCCGGCGGCCGCCGCGTCGACGGCGGGCCCCGCGGCGACGGGCCGGGCCGGGACGCCCGCGGGACCGGGCCGCGGCGGGCCGGGGACCGGTCGCGGCCGGGTCGGCTCGGTCATGGCGCTGGCCTCTCGGACGGGGCGGGGATCGGGGTCGCCGGACGGCGGGCACGGGGCGGCGCGGTGCAGCGCCCCCGGCCTGCGAGGGTACCGGCCGGGGACGACGGCGCGGGCCGCCCGAGGGGGCCGCGGACGCCCCGCGGGGTCCCCCGGCCCGGGGTGCCGGCGGGCCGTCTCACCGCTCTGCCAGGCCCCACGCGGCGAGCACCCGGCGCGCCTCGCCGTCGGCGGCGCGCACCCGCACCGGAGCGCCCTCGGGCGTTCCCGTCCAGGCGGCGAGGCACAGCGCGCGGAGCCCGTCCAGGCCGTCCCCGTCCCCGGCGCGCAGCTCCAGGAGGCCGGCGCCGTCCGCGGTGGCCAGCCAGCCCCCGCAGCGCCAGCCGCCGTCCTCGGCGGTGACCGGCGGGTGCGGCACCAGCAGGCCGCCGGCGTCGGCGGCCAGCAGGTCGGGGCGGTGCAGCGGGCCGGCGGCCAGCAGGGTGGCGGGGACGGTGACACCGCTGAGGACCAGCAGGCTGGCCGCGCCGGCCCGGTGGCTGCCCTCGACGTCGGTGTCCAGCCGGTCGCCGACGACCAGCGGGCGCTCGGCGCCGGTGCGGCGGACGCACTCGGCGTGCATGGCGGGGTCCGGCTTGCCGGTGACCAGCGGCTCGCGCCCGGTCACGTCGCGGACCACGCCGACCATCGCCCCGTTGCCGGGCAGCGGGCCCCGCGGCGAGGGGATGGTCGCGTCGGCATTGGTGGCCACGTGGCGGGCGCCGTTGCGGACGGCGACCACCGCCTCGGCCAGCTGCGCCCAGCCCACCTCGCGGCCGTAGCCCTGCACCACCGCGGCCGGCTCGTCCTCGGCGCGCCCCACGACGGTGAGCCCGGCCGCGCGCAGCGCCGCCGCGACACCGGGGCCACCGACGGGCAGCACCCGCGCGCCCGGCCCGACCATCCCGGCCACCACAGAGGCCGCCGCCTGGGAGCTGGTGATGACCTCGTCCGCGCTCGCCGGCACGCCGAGGTCGGTCAGGTGGCGCGCCACCTCCTCCGGCGGGCGGGCGGCGTTGTTGGTGACGAAGCCCAGCCGCATCCCCCGCTCGCGGGCGGTGGCGAGGGCCTGCGGCACGCCGGGCACCGCGTCCGGCCCGACGTAGACGACGCCGTCGAGGTCCAGCAGCGCGACGTCGTGCACCTCGGCCGGCGGCCGGGGACTGCCCGCCGCGAGAGCCGGCCGCGCGGACGGGTCGCTCACGCCGCTCCCCCTCCCGACGCGCGCCGGGCCCGCACGCCGCGCAGGGCGCGGGCGTAGTGCGCCTGATCCGGGCGCATGGCGACCGCCAGCGCGAGGTGCTCGGCGGCCAGGCCCAGCTCGCCGGCCCGGCTGGCGGCCATGCCCAGGCCGAACTGGGCGTAGTCGTCGGTGGGGTTGACCGCCGCCAGCTCGGCGAAGCTGTCGATGGCGTCGCGGTAGCGCCCGGCGTCGTACTGCGCGCGAGCCAGCGCCTCGAGGATGCTGCGCGAGCCGGGCTCGGCCTCCGCCGCCCGGGCGAGCAGGGTCGCCGCAGCCGCCGGGTCGCCGCCGCTGAGCAGGTCCAGGCCGCGCCGGTACCACTCGTAGACCCCGCCCTCGGGCACTCCCCCGCCCGGGAGCTCGTCCTCCGGTGAGCCTGCTGTCGACACCGCTGTCCTCCCGCTCCTGCCGCTCGCGTGCGCGCCGGGCGGTGCGAGGCCCGGAAGGGACCGGGGACCCGGCTGCCGCGGCAGTGCGCGGCCGACGGCTCCTACGATCCCGTCGTGCACTCGTCGTCGGCAGGCCCCCTGTCCCACGCTGTGGCGGGACTGGACGTCCGTCCGTTCCGGGCCCTGACCTACCGGCGACACGACCCCGGGCACCTGGCCCGCGTGAGCTCGCCAGCCTACGACCTGGTGACGCCGGACGGCCGCGAGCGGCTGGCCGCCGCCGATCCGCACAACATCGTCCGCCTCATCCTGCCCGGCGGCACGTCCGGACCCGGCACGGCCGGGGCCAACGGCCCCTGCGGCGGCAGCGCCGGCGAGGGCACCGCGGCCCGCGCGGCCCGCACGCTGCGCGAGTGGGAGGACGCCGGGGTGCTCGTCCGGGACGGTGAGCCGGCCCTGTGGCTGTACGAGATGCAGCCCGTCGAGGGCGCGGCCACGGTCGGCTGGCTGGGCGCGGTCGCGGTCGCCGCCGGGGGTGGCCGCGCGGTGCTGCCGCACGAGGACACCTTCCCGGCCGCCGTGGAGGGCCGCCGCGCGCTGCTCGCGGCCACGGCCACCGACCTCGAGCCGATCGTCCTGGCCCACGACCCGGAGCCGGAGGTCGCCGCGCTGACGCAGGCGGCGCCGGCCGGCCCGCCCACGATGGACGTCACCGACCCCGACGGTGTCCGGCACCGGCTGTGGCGCGTCGCCGACCCGGACGTGCTGCGCCGCCTGTCCGAGGCCCTCGCCCGCACCGGCGCGGTGATCGCCGACGGCCACCACCGCTTCGCCGCGGCTCGCGCGCTGCACCGGACCCGTCCCGACGGCGACTGCCGGGTGCTCGCGCTGCTCACGCCGATGGGTGCCGGCGGGCTGCGGGTCGAGGCGATCCACCGGGTCGTGCCCGACCTCTCCCTCGACGCGGCCGCGGAGGCCGCCGCCCGAGGGTTCACCGTCACCGAGGTCCCCGCCGGCCCGGACCCCGACGACGTCGAGGCCGCCGTGCGCCACGCGCACGCCTCCGCCGAGGTCCTCTTCCTGCTCAGCGACGGCCGCCGGCTGCTGCGCCTGTCCGAGCCGTCGGACGAGGTCCGGGCGACCGTGCCCGCCGAGGCGCCGCCGGCCTGGCGCGGCCTCGACGTCGTGCTGGCCACGACCGGGCTGATCGGGCACCTGTGGGGCCGGCCCGATGACCCCGGGTCGGTGCTCGTGGCCCACGACGTCCCCGAGGCGCTGGGCTTGGCCGACCGTCGCCACGGCGTGGCGCTGCTGCTGCGGCCGCCCTCCCCCACGGACGTCGCCGCGGTGGCGCGGGCAGGGGCCCGCATGCCGAGGAAGTCGACGTTGTTCGTCCCCAAGCCGCGGACCGGGCTGGTCCTGCGCCCCCACGGGGACTGACCGGCGGCGACGGCCCGGCCCGCCGACCGTCACGCCGTCCGCACCGTCCCCCCGGCGCTGCTGCGCGGCACCTTGCGGCCGCGGCGGCAGTTGACCTCGCACACCGAGGCCGTGCCGCCCGGCGTCCGCCAGAACCGCCGCTGCAGCGCCCCCTCGACCTCGACGACGTCCCCGGCCTCCCAGGCCGCCACCCGCCGCTGCAGCGCGCGGTCGTAGGTGATGCAGGTCAGCACGTCCACCGACTGCCCGCGGGCCCGCGGCTCGGGCCGGCGCACCACGAGGCGGAAGCTCACCAGGGTGTCCCCGCTGGGGAGGCTCTTGAGCTCCGCGGGGGCCGAGAGCCGCCCGCGGAGCACCACGTCGTTCCGGTCGATGACTGCCACGCTCATGGCGGCAGCCTCACCCGGCCCCGGCCCCCCGGGAAGCACGCCGCGGCGCCTGTGGACCCGCGGCGGCGGTGTGGACGACAGGGACCCGATCGTCGGTGGTCAGTGCCCGGGCTCGTCCTCGGCGGGCGGCTCGACCTCACCGAGCAGCTCGGCCACCTCGCGCTCCACGTCGGCGTCGAAGTCCAGCTCGTCGTCGCCCGCGTCGACCTCGTCCGCCACCAAGGCGTCGTCCGCGTCGACGTCGACCTCGTCCGCCACCAGGGCGTCGTCCGCGACCGGCTCGACGTCGGGGACCTCCGGCAGCTCCTCCTCGCCGAAGGCGACGTCCTCGTCCTCGGGCTCGGCAGCGGCCACGGCCTCCTGCCAGGCGGCGGCGGCCGGGTCGTCGACGGCGGTGAGCAGGCCGGCGTAGGCGATGGCCAGCCGGCGGGTGGGCTCGTCGTCCCAGTCCACCCGGTCGGGCTGGGGTCGCCCGCCGAGCGCGCCCTCGAGCACGAGGCGGGCCGCGGGCACCTCGCCGAGGTCCTGGCGGGCGCCCGCCTCGACGAGCCGCAACTCCACGGTCTCGTCGCGGTCCGGCTGCTCGGCCAGCGCCTCGCGGACCAGCCGCAGCGCCACCTCGGGACGTCCCTGCGCCCGCTCGCAGTCGGCCAGCACGGCCCGGTAGCCCTGGTCGCCGCTCATCCGCCGGTAGGCGCGCAGCTCGCGCGAGGCCTCGGCGTAGTCCCCGGCGTGGTAGGCGGCGACCCCGACGGCCTCCCGCACGAGGGCGATCCGGGACGCCCGGTCGCGCGCCGCCCGGGCGTGCGCGAGCGCCTGCGCGGGGTCCTCGTCGACGAGCGCACCGGCGACCACCAGGTGCCGCGCGACGGTCTCCGCGTTGCGGAAGTCCAGCCCCCGGAGGCCGGCGCGGACGGCGGGGTCGAGATCCCGCGGGTCGGCCCAGTCGGGCAGCGGGGGGCCGGCGGGCGCCGGGGGCGTGCGGTCGACCCTGGCCGGTCCGCCGGCGCGGCCGCGACGGTCCTCGCCCGGCCGGCGCTCGCGCCAGTTGCCTCCACCGGACCGGTCGGGACGTCCCGCGCCCGCCGGGCGACCCGGGCGGCCGGCGGCCTGGTCCCGGTGCCGGCCGGTCGGGCGCTCGCCGCGGTCCGTCGGGCGGCCCGACCGGCGGTCCTCCCAGGACCGGCCACCGCCCTGCGGGCCCGCTCCGTGGCCGTCGCGGCCCCGGTCGCTGCCGGGACGGTCCCCGGTAGGACGGCGGTCCCGCCAGGAGCCCTCCGGCCGGTCGCCGCCACCGCTGCGACGATCACGCCAGGAGCCCTCGGTCCGGTCGGTCCCGGGACGCCGGTCCTGCCAGGACCGCTGCGGGCGGTCGCCGGCGGGACGGCGGTCCTGCGACGGGCGCTCCGTGCGGTCGCCACCGGCACGGCGGTCCTGCCAGGAGCGCTCGGCCCGGTCACCGGTCGGACGGCGGTCCTGCCAGGAGCGCTCGGCCCGGTCACCGGTCGGACGGCGGTCCTGCCAGGAGCGCTCGGCCCGGTCACCGGTCGGACGGCGGTCCCGCCACGAACCCTCGGAGCGTCCACCGGCCACCGGACGGCGGTCCTGCCATCCCGCGTCACCGCGGTCCCCACCGGGTCGGCGCTCTTGCTGGCCTCCGGCACGGCGGCCACCGGCGAGGGGCCGGCCGCTGCGCTCACCCGGGGCGGCGCCGTCGCGGCGGCCCTGGGCGCCCTGCCGGCCGGAGCCGGATCCCCGCTGACCGGTCGCCCCACCGCTGGAGGAGCCACCCGCCCGGTCGTCCCGCCGCGGGCGTGCACCGCCGCGCGGGTCCTGGCCGTCGGGGCGGCCACGTCCGGCGGAGCCTCGTCGAGGAGCAGTCATGTCGTCGTCAGTACCTCGGTCGAAAGGGCGGCACTCGTCGGAGCACCGGAATGGTGTGCCGGACAAGCGAAACGGGGGCCGGAGCCAATGGCTCCGACCCCCGTTCCTGAATGGTTGTCCGGCGGCGTCCTACTCTCCCACCCCGTCTCCGGGGCAGTACCATCGGCGCTGAGAGGCTTAGCTTCCGGGTTCGGAATGGTACCGGGCGTTTCCCTCTCGCCATGGCCGCCGTAACGCTGTGAACGTGGTCCCGGCCCCGCCCCCGATGATCCTGGGGGGTGGGGGGGCTGGGTGCGTTCAGAACCGCACAGTGGACGCGAGACACGAAAAGATATAGGGGTGTGTGGTCAAGCCCTCGGCCTGTTAGTACCGGTCAGCTGCACGCCTTGCGGCGCTTCCACTTCCGGCCTATCAACCCGCTGGTCTGGGCGGGGGCCTTACCCGGTTGACCCGGTGAGAGACCTCATCTTGAAGCGAGCTTCCCGCTTAGATGCTTTCAGCGGTTATCCCTGCCGAACGTAGCCAACCAGCAGTGCACCTGGCGGTACAACTGGCACACCAGAGGTTCGTCCGTCCCGGTCCTCTCGTACTAGGGACAGCTCTTCGCAAGTCTCTTACGCGCACGGCGGATAGGGACCGAACTGTCTCACGACGTTCTAAACCCAGCTCGCGTACCGCTTTAATGGGCGAACAGCCCAACCCTTGGGACCTACTCCAGCCCCAGGATGCGACGAGCCGACATCGAGGTGCCAAACCATCCCGTCGATATGGACTCTTGGGGAAGATCAGCCTGTTATCCCCGGGGTACCTTTTATCCGTTGAGCGACACCGCTTCCACCTGCCGGTGCCGGGTCACTAGTCCCAGCTTTCGCTCCTGCTCGACCCGTCGGTCTCACAGTCAAGCTCCCTTGTGCACTTGCACTCGACACCTGATTGCCAACCAGGCTGAGGGAACCTTTGGGCGCCTCCGTTACATTTTGGGAGGCAACCGCCCCAGTTAAACTACCCACCTGACACTGTTCCTGATCCGGATCACGGACCGAGGTTAGACATCCAATTCGACCAGAGTGGTATTTCAACGGCGACTCCACCGACACTGGCGTGCCGGCTTCGCAGTCTCCCACCTATCCTACACAAGCCGAACCGAACACCAATATCAAGCTGTAGTGAAGGTCCCGGGGTCTTTCCGTCCTGCCGCGCGTAACGAGCATCTTTACTCGTAGTGCAATTTCGCCGAGCCTGTGGTTGAGACAGCTGAGAAGTCGTTACGCCATTCGTGCAGGTCGGAACTTACCCGACAAGGAATTTCGCTACCTTAGGATGGTTATAGTTACCACCGCCGTTTACTGGCGCTTGAGTTCTGAGCTTCGCCTCGCGGCTAACCCGTCCCCTTAACGTTCCAGCACCGGGCAGGCGTCAGTCCGTATACCTCGTCTTACGACTTCGCACGGACCTGTGTTTTTAGTAAACAGTCGCTTCTCACTGGTCTCTGCGGCCCCCCTCCGCTGCCGGCAGCACGTGCCTTCACGGACGGAGGCCCCCCTTCTCCCGAAGTTACGGGGGCATTTTGCCGAGTTCCTTAACCACAGTTCGCTCGATCGCCTCGGTATTCTCTACCTGACCACCTGAGTTGGTTTGGGGTACGGGCCGCTCGGAACTCGCTAGAGGCTTTTCTCGGCAGCATAGGATCATCGGATTCGCCTCATTCGGCTACGCGTCAGGCCTCACCCTTCGTGCGCCACGGATTTGCCTGCGGCGCGGGCCACACCCTTGCACCGGTACCACCACTCACCGGCCCGACTACCTTCCTGCGTCACCCCATCGCTTGCCTACTACCAGCTCGGGTCCCCAGCTACTCCCAGCACCGGCTCGAAAGCCGGCACCGGTTTCGGTGGGTCAGCATCACTGGCCTGGGCATGGGCGCTCCTTCGCGGGTACGGGAATATCAACCCGTTGTCCATCGACTACGCCTGTCGGCCTCGCCTTAGGTCCCGACTCACCCTGGGCGGATTAGCCTGGCCCAGGAACCCTTGGTCTTCCGGCGGGGGAGGTTCTCACTCCCCTCTCGCTACTCATGCCTGCATTCTCACTCGCGTGGCGTCCACGGCTGGCTTCCGCCGCCGCTTCACCCGCCACACGACGCTCCCCTACCCACCCCGCCCCCTGGCCGGCACCACGCAGGTGTCGACGGGGTCACGGCGGAGTGCCACGGCTTCGGCGGTGTGCTTGAGCCCCGCTACATTGTCGGCGCGGAACCACTTGACCAGTGAGCTATTACGCACTCTTTCAAGGATGGCTGCTTCTAAGCCAACCTCCTGGTTGTCACTGCGATCCCACATCCTTTTCCACTTAGCACACGCTTAGGGGCCTTAGCCGATGATCTGGGCTGTTTCCCTCTCGACTACGAACCTTATCGCCCGCAGTCTCACTGCCGCGCTCTCACTTACCGGCATTCGGAGTTTGGTTGACGTCAGTAACCTTGTGGGGCCCATCGGCCATCCAGTGCTCTACCTCCGGCAAGAAACACGCGACGCTGCACCTAAATGCATTTCGGGGAGAACCAGCTATCACCGGGTTTGATTGGCCTTTCACCCCTACCCACAGCTCATCCCCCAGGTTTTCAACCCTGGTGGGTTCGGTCCTCCACGCGGTCTTACCCGCGCTTCAACCTGGCCATGGGTAGATCACCCGGCTTCGGGTCTAGAGCACGCGACTGGAACTCGCCCTGTTCGGACTCGCTTTCGCTACGGCTACCCCACACGGGTTAACCTCGCCACGTACCGCTAACTCGCAGGCTCATTCTTCAAAAGGCACGCCATCACCGCCCGCGCACGAGGCGCGGCTTCACGGCTCTGACGGCTTGTAGGCACACGGTTTCAGGAACTATTTCACTCCCCTCCCGGGGTACTTTTCACCTTTCCCTCACGGTACTCGTCCGCTATCGGTCACCAGGGAGTATTCAGGCTTAGCGGGTGGTCCCGCCCGATTCACACCGAATTCCACGGGCTCGGTGCTACTTGGGAACACGCGAAAGGAAGAGACCGGGCTTTCGGGTACGGGGCTCTCACCCTCTACGGCGACCCCTTCCAGAGGCCTTCCCCTAACCACGATCTTTTCTGACTTCCCGCCGGCGCGGCAGCACCGGCACACACGCGTCCCACGACCCCGTCTCCACAACCCCTGCCGGGTATCACATGGAAACGGTTTAGCCTCTTCCGCTTTCGCTCGCCACTACTCACGGAATCACGGTTGTTTTCTTCTCCTGTGGGTACTGAGATGTTTCACTTCCCCACGTTCCCTCCACACGCCCTATGTGTTCAGGCGCGGGTCACACCACATGACTGGTGCGGGGTTTCCCCATTCGGACATCCTCGGATCAACGCTCGGTTGGCAGCTCCCCGAGGCTTCTCGCAGCCTCCCACGTCCTTCATCGGCTCCTGGTGCCCAGGCATCCACCGTGTGCCCTCAACATCTTGACCACACAAAAACCCACAAACCATCGAACTGAAAACTCCGACCCTCAAAGAAGTCGGAGCTCAAAGATGCTCGCGTCCACTGTGCAGTTCTCAACGACCAACCCGTCACCCGCCCCCGTCGACCCCACCGGCCCGCACCAACTGCGGCGATGTGAGATCGGGACAGGCCCGGACAGAGGTGCAGCACCCCCACCCACCGGCCACGGCCGGCGAACAGGAATCCGCTCCCTCAGGACCCAACAGCGTGCCTACGACCGACCCCCGGAGGCACACCCGCGTTCCCCACCTGCCCTTGCGAGCAGGTCGTACTAGCGGGCCGCGACCGCGGCCGGCCGAACTGGTCAGCGTTCCACCCTCGAGCACCACCCCAGGAACCCGCGGCCCACCGCGGATGGTGGACCGTCCTGCCCTGGGCGCGGCTCTGCACCCGACAACCCTTCCGGTCGCCGAGCGAGATGCTCCTTAGAAAGGAGGTGATCCAGCCGCACCTTCCGGTACGGCTACCTTGTTACGACTTCGTCCCAATCGCCGATCCCGCCTTCGACGGCTCCCTCCCACGAGGGGTTGGGCCACCGGCTTCGGGCGTTACCGACTTTCGTGACGTGACGGGCGGTGTGTACAAGGCCCGGGAACGTATTCACCGCAGCGTTGCTGATCTGCGATTACTAGCGACTCCAACTTCATGG